>CAZGVX010000011.1:49939-53432 GCA_964529225.1 uncultured Sphingobium sp. | reverse complement strand
TTGAACTTCACCTCGAGAGTCTCGCGGTTGTAGCGTTTGCCGTGGCACTCCTCGCAGGTGACATAGACATCCGGCAGGAAGTGCATCTCGATCTTGATGACGCCGTCGCCCTGGCATTTCTCGCAGCGGCCGCCCTTGACGTTGAAGCTGAACCGGCCGGGCTTGTAGCCGCGCGCCTCTGCCTCCGGCAGCCCGGCGAACCAGTCGCGGATGTTGGTGAAGGCGCCGGTATAGGTGGCCGGATTGGAGCGGGGCGTGCGGCCGATCGGCGACTGGTCGATGTCGATGACCTTGTCGAGATGCTCAAGCCCGGCGATCTTGTCGTGCGCGCCCGCGACGACCCGCGCGCCGTTGAGGTGGCGGGCGGCGGCGGCATAGAGCGTGTCGATGGTGAAGCTCGACTTGCCCGAGCCCGAAACGCCGGTGATGCAGGTGAAGGTGCCGAGCGGGATGCCGGCCGTCACGCCCTTGAGGTTGTTGGCGCGGGCATTGTGGACGGTGAGCGTCTTGCCCGACCCCTTGCGGCGCTTTGCCGGCACGGCGATGGCGCGGGTGCCGTTCAGATAGTCGGCGGTGAGGCTGGTGCGGCTCGTCAGAATGTCGGCGAGCGTTCCCTCCGCCACCACCTGTCCGCCATGCACGCCCGCGCCCGGCCCCATGTCGACGATGTGATCGGCGGCGCGGATGGCATCCTCGTCATGCTCGACGACGAGGACGGTGTTGCCGAGGTCGCGCAGCCGCTTGAGCGTGGCCAGCAGCATGTCGTTGTCGCGCTGGTGGAGGCCGATGCTGGGCTCGTCGAGCACGTAGAGGACGCCGGAAAGGCCGCTGCCGATCTGGCTGGCGAGGCGGATGCGCTGGCTCTCGCCGCCCGAGAGTGTGCCGGAGGTGCGATCGAGATTGAGATAGTCGAGGCCGACATTGTTGAGGAAACCCAGTCGCTCGACGATCTCCTTGAGGATGGCCTTGGCGATCTGGTTCTGCTGGTCGGTGAGGTGGCCGGGCAGGGCCGAGAAGAACGCGAGCGCGTCCACCACCGGACGGCGGGTGGAAATGCTGATGTCCTCGCCCGCGATCTTGACGGAGAGCGCCTCGGGCTTGAGGCGCGCGCCGCCGCAGGTCTCGCAGGGCTGGGCGGTCTGATACTTGCCGAGTTCCTCGCGCATCCAGGCGCTGTCAGTCTGGAGCATGCGGCGGTTGAGGTTGCCGATGACGCCCTCGAACGGCTTCTTCACCTCGTAGCTCTTGCGCCCGTCCTGAAAGCGCAGCGTGACGGGTTTGCCGCCGGTGCCATGCAGGATGACGAGCCGGGCGTCTCCAGGCAGATCCTGCCAGGGGGTATCGAGCGAGAAGCCAAATTCGCGCGCGAGGCTCGCCAGCACCTGCATGTAATAGGGGCTGGGCGGGTTGGACTTGGCCCAGGGGACGATGGCGCCTTTTTTGAGGGAGAGCGCCTCGTTGGGCACGACGAGCTGCTCGTCGAACAGCAGCTTTTCGCCGAGTCCGTCGCAGGCGGGGCAGGCCCCCTGCGGCGCGTTGAAGCTGAACAGCCGCGGTTCGATCTCCGAGATGGTGAAGCCGGAGACAGGGCAGGCGAATTTCTCGCTGAACACGATGCGGTTTGCCGGCACCGCGCCTTTCAGCTTGCTTTCTTCGGCGCCGGGGACGTTCCCGTCGGCGAGGTCGACATAGGCGAGGCCCTCGGCGAGCTTCAGCGCCGCCTCGAAGCTTTCGGCGAGGCGCGTCTCGATCCCCGCCTTCACCGCGATGCGGTCGACGACGACCTCGATATCGTGCTTGTATTTCTTGTCGAGCGCGGGCGCGTCCTCGATCGCCATCATTTCGCCGTCGATGCGCACGCGGGTGAAGCCCGCCTTCTGCCACTCGGCCAGTTCCTTGCGATACTCGCCCTTGCGGCCGCGCACGACGGGCGCGAGGAGATAGGCGCGCGTGCCCTCCGGCAGCGCCATGACCCGGTCGACCATCTGGCTCACCGTCTGCGCCGTGATGGGCAAGCCCGTGGCGGGCGAATAGGGCACGCCGACCCGCGCCCACAGGAGTCGCATATAGTCGTAGATCTCGGTGACGGTCGCGACGGTCGAGCGCGGATTGCGGCTGGTCGTCTTCTGCTCGATGGAAATGGCCGGTGAGAGGCCGTCGATATGCTCGACATCCGGCTTCTGCATCATTTCGAGGAACTGCCGGGCGTAGGCGGAGAGGCTCTCCACATAGCGGCGCTGCCCCTCGGCATAGATGGTGTCGAAGGCAAGGCTGGACTTGCCGGAGCCGCTGAGGCCGGTGATGACGATCAGCCGGTCGCGGGGCAGGTCGATGTCGACGCCCTTGAGGTTGTGCTCGCGCGCGCCGCGCACGGAAATATGGGTCAGCATCCGGAACGCCGACGCTTTGCGATATGGGAGAGACTCATGGAGTATGTTCTATCTTCGTTCCGGCGATTGGGCCAGAGGCAAAGATAGGATGCTGCGGCGCGATATGCGAGGGGCGCGTTCGCCCTACCGCTTGACGCCCGCCACAAAGCCGATGGCGCTGAAGGGCGTCGCGGCCGCATCGTCGCGGAAATAGAAATTATAGCCCATTTCGGCGGCCTTGGGCCCGAAGAAGCCACCTGCGAACACCCCGGACCCGGAGCCGCCCGCCAATGTGCCGCTGAAGGTGGACGTGGCCGAACCGATGGTGCCGGTGCCGGTCATCGGCGCGATGGTCGGGGCAACGGGTGTGACGACGAACGGCGACGTAACGAGGGGCGCCAACAGCACGGGCGTAATCGTCGTCGAGACGGTTTTCCTGCCGAAATCGGCCGTAAAGGTCGCCGTGCTTGCGGGGCCGAAAAGGTAGGAGCTTGTGCTGGTGACCGATCCGCCGACCGCGGTGCTGTAGCTGGCCGTGCCCGAGCGCGGCAGATCGCTGACGATCGTGGGCACGCCGCCGACCGCCAGATGCGCCGTGGTCGTCGTCGTGGTCCGCATCCAGGTGCCGAAAACAGTATAGGACAAAGCGACACCGTTGACGGAAGGCGCGCCGAGAAGGAGGGTGTCGGTCTGCCCCGGCCCGGTCTTGATCCAGCTGTCTACGCCGGTGTCGGGTTCCGGCACCAGGCCCGGACCAGTGGACACATCCTGCGGTCCGAAGGTCACGCTGGCGCCGTCACTGGCCGTGAGCGTGTAGCTGTCCGCAGCGGCATTATAGGCGACGGTGACGCCGGTGCTGCCATCCTCAATGGCGCCATTCGCATAGCCGCCGGAGGAAAACGGCGTTGCGGTCAGTATCGTAAACGACACGCCGGACGTTTTCAGCGTCTGATCGCCAGCGAGATCGGCAAGCCTGGTATAAGTCGGCGGCGGGGTGCTGGCGACGCCGCCGCCATCGCCTCCGCCACAGGCGGCAAGCGGAAGGGCAAGGGCAAGCGCCAGCGCGCCCGCGCCGGGCAGTCCGTTCCATATCATGCGCGCCATATCCCCCCTGATGTGTAGCC
>CAZGVX010000011.1:0-49839 GCA_964529225.1 uncultured Sphingobium sp. | reverse complement strand
GCGCCGGGCAGTCCGTTCCATATCATGCGCGCCATATCCCCCCTGATGTGTAGCCGAGCCTGTTGTGGCGCGCGACCTTGTTTCTGCTCGCGCCGACACCTTATCGGCGACAAGGGGCTCGCACCAGCGTTAAATCTCAAGACCTTCATCGAAAGTGAAGTGAATCCGGCAGCGACCAGCCATCAACGGATAGGCATCGCACTGCGGCAGGCAGGTCGCAGGGCGTTTCCGACAAGCCGGACGGGCACCGTGCTGCATGTGCGTAACGATCCCCGCTTTTGCAAAGAAAAAAACGGGTGCGGTGCAAAGACCTTAACCACGAACGACCATCGGCAATGGATTGCGTCAACCTGTTGTTAACCAGCTGAACCTAGTTCGCTGTTGTTCCGTTCCGTGGGGGAGAAGAGCCAATGACATCGAAAAAATCGCTCAACCGCAAGACTGCCGAAGACGCCATCCGGTTCCTTGACAGTCATTCGCTGGAACCGGTTCCAAGCAACTATACCTTTGCATATCTTTATTTGACCGGGACCAGTGGTTCTCTGCGCAAGACCGTAGACGAACTTATTTTCGACGGCGTGCGTATGAAGCAGGATGTGGTCGACGAGATCATGAGCACGACGACCGAAACCGCGGGCGTCGCGGTGCCAGCCGACATCATGGAACTGCAAGCCGAACTGCGCCGCCAGTCCCTGTCCTTCGCCGATCTCGCGCATTCAAGCCTGAAGGAAACGGGCGCTTTCGGCCGCGATCTGCGGGCGGGCGCCGAACAGGCGCTCTCCGGCGGCGATCTGGCCCAGCTCATCCGGTCGATGGCCGACCGCACGGCGCAGGTCGAGCGCAAGCTCGCGGAAACGGTGCGGGAAACCGAACGGCTTCGTCAGGACCTCGATGCCGCCCGCGACGATGCGAGCCGTGACGCGCTGACCAATCTGCCGAACCGTCGCGCGGTGGACAAGCATATCGAGGCACTGATGCGCGATGCGCGGGAGATCGCCGTCGCCTTCTGCGACATCGACCATTTCAAGTCGATCAACGACCGCTATGGCCACGCTGTCGGCGACCGTGTGCTGAAGGCGGTGGCGGAGACGTTGCAGTCGGTGCTGAACCCGCATCTGATCGCGCGCTTTGGCGGCGAGGAGTTCGTGGTGCTGTTGCCCGGCGTCGACGCCGACGATGCCTATGCGCTGATCGAACAGGCGCGCGAGGCGGTTGCGGCGAAGAACTTCAAGGTCCGGGAAACCGACGAGCCGCTCGGCAGGGTCACGTTCTCGGCGGGCATCGCTGTCACCCGCAGCGACCCCCAGGAGGCGCTGCGCGAAGCCGACGCCTCGCTCTACGAAGCCAAGGCGAACGGGCGCAATCGCACCGTCTTCAAGATCGCGGCCTAACCCTCGTCCTCAAGCAGCCGCTCGGCCCCGCGCAGATCCACCGACACGAGCCGGCTGACGCCGCGCTCGGCCATGGTGACGCCGAACAGGCGATGCATGCGGCTCATGGTCACCGCATTGTGGGTGACGATGAGGTAGCGCGTGTCCGTCTCGGCCGCCATGCGGTCGAGCAGATCGCAGAACCGCTCCACATTGGCGTCGTCGAGCGGCGCATCCACCTCGTCCAGCACACAGATCGGCGCCGGATTGGTGAGGAACAGGCCAAAGATGAGCGCCACCGCCGTCAACGCCTGCTCGCCCCCGGACAGCAATGTGAGGCTGGCGAGGGCCTTGCCCGGCGGCTGCGCCATGATTTCGAGGCCGGCCTCAAGCGGATCGTCGCTGTCGATCAGCGCCAGATGCGCGTTGCCGCCGCCGAACAGGGCGCCGAACAGCCGCTCGAAATGGCCGTTCACCGCCTCGAACGCGGCCAGGAGCCGCTGGCGGCCCTCGCGGTTCAGCGCGCCGATCGAGCCGCGCAGACGGTTGACGGCGGTGGACAGCTCCTCGCTCTGGGCGGTGTTGGCGTCGCGCTCGGCTTCCAGTGCGGCCAGCTCGTCGGCGGCGATGAGATTCACCGGCCCCATGCGTTCCCGCTCGGCGATCAGGCGATCGAGCGCGGCCTGTTCGGCGGCGGGCGTGCCGAGATCGTCCTCCGAAAAGCCATGGCGCGCGGGCAGCAGGGGGGGCGGGCACTGAAAACACTCGGCGGAGGCACCGTTGACGGCGATCCGGCGTTCCGTCGCATGGCTCGCGCGGGCAGCGGCGCCCGCCCGATGCTCGCGCGTGGCGGCAAGCCGTTCATTGGCACTCGCCAGGGCACCCTCCGCCGCGCGCAGTGACGCCATCGCCTCCGTTTCGACGGATGCCGCCGCGCGCACGTCAGCGTCCAGCCCGGCGGCTTCGGTTTCGAGGTCGGCGATGGACCGCGCCAGGGCGGCGGGTCGGCCCTCCAGCACCGCAAGATCGGCGACGAGCGAGGCGCGGTGGCCGGAAAGCTCCGCCTGGCGGCGGGCAGCATCGGCCGCGCGCGCCATCCAGCTTGCCCGTTCCCGCTCGATGAAGCCGACCCGCTCCTGCTGCGCGCCCAGCGCCCGCTCGGCAACCGCCTGTTCGGAGCGCAGATTGGCAAGCTCGCGGCGGCAGGCATCGGCGGCGACCGAGACTTGCCGCACCTCGGCGGCTGCGGTCTGACCGTCGGGAATGGTGGCCATGGCCTCGCTCGCGGCTTCATGCGCCGCACGGGCGTCGGCAAACTCGCGCGATTGCTCGGCGCGGCGGCGCCCGATGTCGGCGGCGCGTGTCGCTATGCGCTCGGCGATCGCGCGATCGGCGTCGATGGCGCGTTCCGCCGCCCGCTCGGCCTCGCGCGCTTCGGCCACCGCGCGCAGCGCGTCGCGCTGTCTGGCGAGCGCCCCGCGCAGCGCGGTCTCGGTCTCGATCAGCCGCGCAGACACCTCGGCGATCGCCGACTCCAGCGCGGGACGCTCGGCGGCGATGGCGTCGAGCCGGTTGAGGCGGATAAGGCGCTCGGCGGCGGCCGCCCCGCCCTGGGTGACGACGAAGCCGTCCCACCGCCGCATCCGCCCGTCGCGCGTCACAAGGCGCTGGCCGGCGAGCAGTGGCCTCCCGTCGTCCGCCTCCGCGACGACAACGCTGGCAAGCCGCCGGGCGAGCTGCGGCGGCGCGGCGACATGATCGGACAGGCGCACGCAGTCGACCGGCGGCTCCGGATCGAGGATCATCGCCTCGGCGCCAAGCCAGAAGGCATTGCCCTGCGTGGCGATGGGCGCGGCGAGATCGTCACCGAGCGCGGCGGCAAGCGCGCGCTCGTAGCCGGGTTCGGGGCGAAGCAGGTCGATCGCCCGGTTCGACCCCTCGACCCGCTGCACCGCCTTCCTGAGCGCGATCGTCTCGGCATCGAGCGCGGTCAGCGTTGCCTTTCGCCCGGCAAGGTCGCCGCGAAGCCGGTCCTGGGCGGCGCTCGCCTCGGCCCGCGCAGCCTCTGCCGCGCCCGCGTCCGCCTCGGCGCCGCGCTGCCGGTCGCGGGCCTCGGCGAGGCGCCCTTCGTTTTCGGCGATCCGGTCGGCAACCGGACCGGGGTCAGGCAATTCGGCCTCTGCCCGGTCAATCTGCGCGCGCTCAGCCACTGCCCGCTCGAGCCGTTGCCGCGCGGCGATGAGCGCCGCCTCCGCGACGCGCCGCTCGGCCTGCTGACCGGCCTGCCGTGTCATCGCCTCGGCCAGCGCCAGCTCCGCCTGCTCGGCGGTCTCGGCTGCGAGGGCCACGCGGCCATGGAGCTGGGGCAGGCTGGCCTCAAGCTCGGCGATGGCGGCCGCAGCGGCATCCGCCTCGCCATCAATCCGTGCCCTGGCGGCTTCGGCGTCGGCGGCCAGCGTTTCCTCGCGCGCCTCGTCACTGGCGAGCCGGGCAAGCTGGGCGTGCAGGTCGAGCTGGCGGCGCTCCGCGGTGCGCCTTTCCGTCTCGAGCCGTTCGATCCGGTGGCGGGCATCGCCAGCAAGATCGCGCTTCTCCTGCAGTGCGAGGCGCGCGGCGGTGAGCGCGTCAAGTGCGGCGGCGGTGGCGGCGGAGGCCTGTTCCTGGCTGGTCTGCGCCGCTTCCGCCGCGTCGGTGGCATCGGATGCGGCGGCGGTCGCGATCCTCTCCTCCTCGACCGCGTCGCGATAGCGGGCGGCGATCGCCCGCGCCTCGGCGACGGCGATGCGATCGCTGAGGGCGCGATAGCGATCGGCTGAGCGGGCCTGTCGCCGGAGTGCCTCGATCCGCGTCTGCTGGTCCGCCATCAGCTCGGCGAGGCGACCGAGATTGGCCTCGGTCGCGCGAAGTTTCTGCTCGGCGTCGCGGCGGCGGACATGCAGGCCCGCAATGCCCGCCGCCTCCTCGAGCATCTGGCGGCGTTCGTGCGGGCGGGCGGCAATGACGGCGGCGATGCGGCCCTGGCTGACGAGTGCGGGGCTGTGCGCGCCGGTGGCGGCGTCGGCAAAGACGAGCGCGACATCCCTGGCGCGCACATCGCGGCCATTGACCCGGTAGGCGCTGCCCGCGCCGCGTTCGATGCGGCGGGTGATCTCGACCGCCCCATCGCCGGAATCGGGGACGGCGCCGAGCTGCGCCGCGACATTCTCGGCATAGAGGGTCACTTCAGCGAATTCGCGGCGCGGGCGGGTGGCGGTGCCGGCGAAGATGACGTCGTCCATGGCCCCGCCGCGCAGCGTTTTGGCGCTGCCCTCGCCCATCACCCAGCGGATCGCTTCGAGAAGGTTGGACTTGCCGCAGCCGTTCGGCCCCACAATGCCGGTGAGGCCGGGCGCGATGACGAGATCGGCGGGCTCGACGAAGCTCTTGAAGCCAGCCAGCTTCAGCCGGGTGATGCGCATGGCGTCAGCCCCGCGCGATCAAGGTGGAGCCTGCGCCGAAGCCGCCCAATATCAGGCGCCCGCTTCCTTGAGCTTTTGCTGGAGGACCGGCCAGGTCGCGGTGTTTTCAAGGACGGCACCGTTCAGGATGAAGGTGGGCGTGCCGACGACATTATACTGTTCGCTCGCGCGCTCATTGTTCTTGGCGAGGGCCTCGGCGGTTTTCCAGTTGGCGAGGCACGCGCGCACCTGCGGTTCCGGCAGTCCGTTCTGCCTGGCGAAGTCGATGAGGCCAGCGAGCTCGGCCAGCTTGACGAAGCGGGTGTCGCCATTGGCTTCGGCGGCCTGCTTGAAGGCATCGTTCCCCTGCGCCTGGAGCTTTTTGAACAGTTCGTCCTGATAGACGAACAGTTGATTTTTCAGGGGGAAGAACACGTCGGGGCCGGGGCAGATTGCGACCATGGCCACCGTAATATCGACCGGATCGCGCAGAAAAGGACGGAACTCAAAGCTGAGCTTGCCGGAGTTCACATAGTCCTCGGTGAGCGGCTTGTCGGCGTCTCTCGCAAAATCGCGGCAGTGCGGGCAGGTGAAGGACGCGAACTCGACGAGCTTCAACGCCGCATTGGGATTGCCCATCAGATAGCCGCCCTCCGGCGTCGCGCTCACGACGTCGGACCATTTCTTGCCCTGTGGCGGGGCGACGGCAGCGATCGGGACGCCGGACGGCGCGGCGCTGTTGCCTTCGCCCGATTTGCCGCCGCAGGCCGCCAGCAGCATCGCGGAGGCGAGCGCCGCCATCATCGCCAGAGATTTTACGTGCATTTTCGCAGACCTTCCCACCTTGTCGGCCCCTGTTCCGGCGGCTCTACTTCACTTGGCCGGTGTCGGCAATCGGGGCCGCAGACCGTCCCAGCCGGACACCCCGCCCAGCAACCTGCCGTCGAGGACGAAGGCGGGCGTTCCCGAAATCTTCCGGACGTTCCACGCCTCGTTCGCCATGGCGGTCATCCGGTCGATCTCCGCCTTGTTCGCAAGGCACTGATGCTGGCGCGCGGCGGGCAACCCGCGTTTGGCGAGCAATTCCGTCAGGCCCGTCCCATCTGCCATGCCGGTGAGAACGGCCTCATGCGACTTGACCTTCTCGTCGCCGCGCGCGCTGTCATAGGCCATGATCCTCGGCATCCATGCGCTCTGATTGGTGAAGATCGCGGCATGGTCGCCGAAGAAGCGCGCCCTGCCGCCGCAGCGGGCGAGGAGGGCGGCGGCGAGGTCATAGGGGTCGCGGATCGCGTGCCTGACCTCCAGCGAGAGCAGACCCTTGCGGACCCAGCCGCTGACGAGGGGGCCGGACGCCTCGGCCACGAAATGCGCGCAGTGCGAGCAGGTGTAGCTGACATATTCGACCAGACGCGGCGACTTGGGATTGCCAAGCACATAGGCGCCGTCCGGCGTGAGCGTGACCGTGCGCGTCCAGTCGGGCGCGGCCAGGCCCGGCGTCGCGATCAGCAGGGAAAGAAGGGCGAGGAGAATGCGCATGAATAAAGTCCTCAGCATGTCGGAAAGTCAGCCGATGCGGGGCAGGCCGGAGGTGCCGGCGAGACCGCTCGCCATCGCCTCCAGCACGGCGCGCAGTTCGGGGTCGCCGATGTCGCGCAGCCCATCGCCGACATCGGGCGGCAAGGGCCGGGCGGGACGCGCCGCCGCTGGCCGCGCCGTCGCGGGGCGCGGCGCGGGGGGCAGGTCGCCCTGCCGCATCGCGATCTTCGCCACCGCTTCATAGCCGAAAAAGCGGTTCACCCGCGCGACGATGTCCGGCAGCACATGCTGCATGATCGGGGCATGGCCGCTGGCGACGACGAGGTTGAGCGTCCCCGCCGCCTTCTTGCCGGGCGGAAAGCGGATCGACTCGGGCGCGGACAGGGCAGCGTGGCGTGGCCCGGCGATCTCCGCCCAGCGCGTGACGATGCTCGACTGGATGAAGCCGAATTTGCGGAAGGCCGCGCCGCCCACATCGGGCATCAGCTCCGCGATCGAGCGCGTCCTGCCGGTCCGGGGGGCATCCGCCGCAGCCTTGCGCTCGCGGCGGCTTTTCCGGGCTATGTCGGTGGGCGGGGATTGGGTCATGCGCCGCTTCATGCCATAGACCGGCCATGCGCGTCGAACATGTTTTGGACGGTCCTGGAGCGGGTCAGGCCGGGGCGCCGGTCGCGGCGGCGCTTCTCGGATGGTATGACCGGAACGCGCGGATCCTGCCATGGCGGGCGCCGCTGGGCGCGAACCGGGCCGATCCCTATCGCGTCTGGCTGTCGGAAATCATGCTCCAGCAGACGACCGTGGCGGCCGTGACGGGCTATTTCGAGCGGTTCACGGCGCGCTGGCCGACGGTCGAGGCGCTCGCCGCCGCCGACGATGGCGAGGTGATGGCGACCTGGGCAGGCCTTGGCTATTATGCGCGGGCGCGCAACATGCTTGCCGCTGCCCGGATCGTCGCTGGCGAGATGGGCGGGCGCTTTCCGGCAGAGGAGGCGGCCCTTCGCGCGCTGCCGGGGGTCGGGGCCTATACCGCTGCCGCCATCGCCGCCATCGCCCATGGCAGGCGCGCCGTCGCGGTCGACGCCAATGTCGAGCGGGTGGTGGCGCGGCTCTTTGCGATTGCCGAGCCATTGCCGGGCGGGCGGGCCGCGATCCGGGCGGCGGCGGAGACGATCGTGCCGGAACTGCGCGCCGGCGACTTCACGCAGGGCCTGATGGACCTGGGCGCGACCGTCTGCACAAGCCGCGCGCCACGCTGTGACGCCTGCCCGCTGACCGCTGGATGTCTCGCGCGGCTGTCCGGCGATCCGGCGCGCTTTCCCGTCAAGGCAGCCAAGCGCGCGCGTCCCGTGCGTTTCGGCGCAGCCTGGTGGATCGAGCGGGCGGGCGCGGTGTGGCTTGTGCGGCGTCCGGCCAATGGGCTGCTGGGCGGGATGCGCGCGTTGCCCACGAGCGAATGGGGCTACGCACGCATGGTCGATCCGCCCTTCGCGGCGCGCTGGGATTGGCTGGACACGTCCGTCACCCACGTGTTTACGCATTTTTCGCTCGACCTGCGGATCGCCCGCGCGTTGGTGGCGAGCGAGCCGCCCGGCACGCTCGGGGTGGAGGGGGGCTGGTGGCCCCTCGCGACGCTGGGCGAGGCGGGATTGCCGACGGTGTTCGCGCGCGCCGCCAGTGCGGCGATGCGCGGGAAAGTGGAGAAAGCATGACAGGTCTTGGCTTTGCAGGCGGAACATTCGACCGGGCGGATGCCCTGCGCAGCCAGCCGGAGCGCATCGCCGCGCTTCTGGCCGATCCCGCGGCGCGGCGCGTGCGTCTCGACGAACTCGATCCGGTGTGGGAGGGCGACGCGCTCGTGCTTGACCCGGTGCCGTCCGGTGCCGACCTTGCCGGCCATGTGTTTCTGGGTCTGGCCGAGGCCGGGCCGCTGTTCGCGGCGCTGGCCGAAGGACCGATGCCCGGCTTCCGCCGTCCGAGCGCGCGAACGCGCGACGCCGCCGCGATGCTGCGGGCGCCTGACCTCGCGCTCTATGGCGCGGCGCGCAGCCTCGTCGACTGGCACGCGCGCCACGGCTTCTGCGCCGCCTGCGGCGCCACGACCGCGCCGGTGCGCGGCGGCTGGTCACGATCCTGTGCGGGATGCGGGGCCGAGCATTTCCCGCGTGTCGACCCGGTGGTCATCATGCTCGCCGAGCATGACGGGCGCGCGCTGGTCGGGCGGCAGCATGGCTGGGCGCCGGGCTTTTTCTCGGCGCTCGCCGGCTTTGTCGAGCCCGGTGAAACCATCGAGGAAGCTGTCGGGCGCGAGCTGTTCGAGGAGGCAGGCGTGCGCGCCGCCGGCGTCCGCTATGCGATGAGCCAGCCCTGGCCCTTTCCCTCCTCGCTGATGATCGCCTGCGTCGCGCCGGTGGCGGATGATGCGCTCACGCTCGACCCCAATGAGATCGAACAGGCGATCTGGGTGACGCGCGCCGATGTCGCCGCCGCACTGGCCGGCGATGCCGGTGCGCCCTTTGTCGCGCCCCAGCCGATGGCCGTCGCGCATCATCTGCTGGTGCACTGGCTGGAAGCCGGGATGCGATAGCCCGCATTTGCAGTCAGCCGCGACAGGCCCTAGAGCCGCGCCAAATCTTGTCCGAACGGATCGTCCATTTTCATGCTCAGTCTAGACCAAGCCCAGGATCGCGCCGCCATGCTTGTCGAGGCGGCGAAGGCGGCAGGCGCCGATGCGGCCGACGCGATCTATCACTGCAACGCCTCTCAGGATGTGTCCGTGCGGCTCGGCGCGCTGGAGGATGTGCAGCGGTCGGAAAGCGAGGACGTGTCGCTGCGCGTGTTCATCGGTCGGCGCACCGCGTCGGTCGGATCGTCGGACATGGCCGAGGCGACGCTGAAGGGGCTGGTCGACCGCGCGATCGCCATGGCGCGCGAGGCGCCGGAAGACCAGTGGGCCGGGCTTGCGCCCGCCGACCGGCTCATGGGGGGACGTCCGGCCGATCTCGACATCGCCGATGACAGCGAGCCCGCGCCCGCCGAGCTGCGTGCCCGCGCTCTGGAGGCGGAGGAGGCGGCGCGCGGCGTCATGGGGGTCACCAACAGCGAGGGCGGCGGCGCGTCGCACGGCCGCGCGCAGATGGCGCTGGCGACCAGCGACGGTTTTGTGGGCGCCTATGCCGGCACGCATCATTCGACCTGGGCGAGCGTGCTGGCGGGCAGCGCGGAGGCGGGGATGCAGCGCGATCACGCCAGCCATGTCACACGCCACCTCCACGATCTCGAACAGGCGGAAGCGATCGGCATCCGCGCGGGGCAGCGCGCCGTCGCGCGCCTGAACCCGGTACGGATCGAGAGCGCGGCAATGCCGGTCATCTTCGATCCGCGCGTCGGGAGCAGCCTCATCGGCCATCTCGTCGGCGCCATTGTCGGGCCGGTCATCACGCGCGGATCGAGCTTTCTCCTGGAGTGCTGCGGCAGGCGCATCCTGCCGGAAGGCATCGACATCATCGACGATCCCCGCCGCGCGCGCGGGCTCCGCTCCCGTCCGTTCGACGGCGAGGGTCTGGCGACGGCGGAGCACGCCATCATCCGCGACGGCGTGCTGACGGGCTGGCTGCTCGACAGCGCCTCGGCCCGCCAGCTGGGGCTGGAGCCGACCGGCCACGCGACGCGCGGCGGCAGCCCCGGCGCGGGCGTCACCAACGTCCATCTTGCGGGCGGCGAGGCGGGTGTCGGCGACCTCGTCGGCAGTGTCACGCGCGGCCTCTATGTCACCGAACTGATCGGCCATGGCGTCAATGTCGTCACCGGCGACTATAGCCGGGGCGCGGCGGGCTTTCTCATCGAGAACGGGGCGACCGGCCCGGCGGTGGCGGAGGTGACGATCGCCGGGAACCTCCGGGACATGTTCGCCAATCTGGTCGCCGCGAGCGACCTCCAGTTCCGCTATGCGGTGAACGTGCCGACGCTGCGCATCGACGGGATGACCGTTGCCGGGGCGTGATGTCACGCTCGACAGTCTGGCCGAGGCGGCCGGGGAGGCCGCCGCGGCGGCCATGGCGCTCTGGCGCGCGGATGCGGCATCGCTGAAGCATTGGGAAAAGTCCCCCGGCCAGCCGGTGAGCGAGGCCGACCTGCTCGTCGATGCAATGCTGAAGGCCCGGCTGGGTGCGCTCGCCCCGGACGCGGGGTGGCTGTCCGAGGAGACGGTGGATTCGCAGGACCGCATCGGCCGTGCGCGGCTGTGGATCGTCGATCCGATTGACGGCACGCGCGACTTTGTCCGCCAGCGTCCCGGCTGGGCGGTAAGCATCGCGCTGGTGGAGGCGGGCGAGGTGCGGCTTGCCGCGCTCGCGGCGCCCGCGCGGGGCGAGATGTGGCTGGCGGCCAGGGGGAAGGGCGCCTTTCGGAACGGCGCGCCGATCGCGGCATCGCGGCGCGAGTCGCTCGCTGGCGCGCGGGTGCCTGCCGACAGCCTCCCGCGTGTCGATCGCGATCTCGTGCCGGTCGAGAAGCCCAACAGCATCGCGCTCCGCATGGCGATGGTCGCCGCCGATGCCGCCGATCTGGTCGCGACGGTGCGGTGGGGCGCGGAGTGGGACATCGCCGCCGCCGCGCTGATCGCGTCGGAGGCGGGGGCAGCTGTGAGCGACGCGCTCGGGCGGCCGCTGCTGTTCAACCGGCCAAGGCCGATGGCGCTGGGGATGCTGTGCTGCGCGCCCGCCATCCACACTGCGGCGATCGACAGGCTCGGCGAACGCGCGCGAGCGGTGCTGCGTGACGGAAGCGACGCATGATGGGGGCCGACATCGCTGCCGACCCCCACGTCACCGGATCATCGCGCCCTAGACGGACCCGTCCGACCCTGTGGCCCCGAAGCCATCGGGCGCGACCGGCTTTCCGGCGGGCGGAGGACCGCCCGTGGATGCGTTGTCGCGTCGACCGACTGCTCTGCCCCGTCCTTCACCGCGCAGACCCGAAAGGCCGCGCTCGCCACTGACGGGAAGCGGATGGGAAGGCACCGTCTGACCGGGAACTTGCCGCATCGCCTCGGATGAACAGAGCCTCTCATGCGTGCCGAGTCGTCCAAAGGGCCAATTGCGCCGCGACGGTGGACAGAATCTACTTGGCTGTGGAGGGCTGTGGATAAGATTGCGGGGCACGATGCGGCGTGCCCATTGCCAGCGCCCGATTCATGCGTCTATGCAAAATTTCCGCGATGGCGCTGTGTGTTTGGAGACGTTCGATGGATCTGCTGGTTTCGACGCAATGGCTCGCCGACGAAATGGGCGCGAGCGATCTCAGGATCGTCGATGCGACCTATTTCCTGCCCGAAGCCGGGCGCGATGCGTCGGCGGAATATGAGGCGGAGCATATTCCGGGCGCGCTGTTCCTGAATCTGGACGAACTGCGCGACACCGGTTCGGACCTGCCCAACATGCTGCCCGCCCCGGAAAAGTTCGCGAGCCGGATGCAGGCGCTCGGCCTGGGCGACGGCAGCCGGATCGTCGTCTATGACAACACGCCCTATCGCACCGCCGCGCGCGGCTGGTGGATGCTGAAGGTCGTGTTCGGCGCGCATGATGTCGCAATTCTCGACGGCGGTCTGGAAAAATGGAAGGCGGAGGGGCGCCCGATCGAATCCGGCAAACCCGCGGTGCGCCACCGGCACTTCACCGTATGGCAGGACGAGGGCGCGGTGCGCACCAAGGCCGACGTGCTCGCCGCCGTGGCCGACAAGAGCGCCGAAATCGTTGACGCGCGCGGGCCGGGCCGCTTCTCGGGCGAGGAGCCGGAACTACGCGCGGGCGTGGCGTCGGGCCATATCCCCGGATCGCGCAACCTGCCCTATGCGCGCCTGTTCAAGGCGGATGGCACATGGAAGCGCGGCAACGAGCTGAAGGCGGCATTCGTCGATGCGGGTATTGATCTTGACAAGCCGATGATCACCACCTGCGGCAGCGGCGCGACTGCGCCCGCCGTGCTGTTCGGCGCGCTGCTGCTCGGCAAGACCGACGTTTCGCTCTATGACGGCAGCTGGTCGGAATGGGGCGCCGACCCCTCGACGCCCAAGGCGACCGGCGCGGCATGAGCGCGGGCCGGGAGGGGGATGGGCCGGACGCGCTCTCCCCCGAGACCCGGCTGGTGTCGGCCGGGCGTCGGCCTGAATGGACCCGCCTGCCCGATCAGAAGGGCGCCATCGTCAACCCCCCGGTGTGGCGCGCCTCCACGATCCTGTTCGACGATGTGGCGCATCTGCGCGCCGCTGGTCACAATGTCCACCAGCGCCTGTTCTATGGCCGTAAAGGCACGCCGACCGCCTGGGCGCTCGCTGAGGCACTGACCGAGCTGGAGCCGGGCGCGGCGGGCACGGTGCTCTTTCCGTCCGGCGTTGCCGCCATTGCTGGCGCGCTGCTCGCCGTGCTCAAGCCCGGCGACCGGCTCCTCATGGTCGACAGCGCCTATGACCCGACGCGCGCTCTGTGCGATGGGCTGCTGGCGGATCTGGGGATCGAGACCGTCTATTATGATCCGCTGATCGGCGGGGACATGGCCGAGATGCTGGATGGCTTCGGCGACCAGCGCACCCGGGCGGTCTTTCTGGAAAGTCCCGGCAGCCTGACCTTCGAGGTGCAGGACGTGCCCGCCATCGTCGCAGCGGCGCGGGCGAGGGGCCTTGTCACGCTGCTCGACAATACGTGGGCGGGGCCGCTCTGTTTTCCGGCCATGGCCAGGGGCATCGACCTGTCCATCCTCGCCTGCACCAAATATGTCGTCGGCCACAGCGACCTGATGATGGGGTCGGTGACCGCGGCACCGCAAAGCTTTGCTGCGGTGCAGAATCGGGCGTGGCAGATGGGGCAGATGGTGAGCCCCGACGACGCCGCGCTGGCGCTCCGAAGCCTCCGAACGATGGCGGTGCGGCTGGCCCGGCATCAGGAGAGCGCGCTGGCGGTGGCGACATGGCTGAAGGGTCGGGCGGAGGTACAAAAGGTGCTGCACCCGGCGCTGCCCGACTGCCCCGGCCATGCGTGCTGGGCACGCGACTTTACCGGCGCGAGCGGCCTGTTTTCGTTCATGCTGGCGGGCGGCGGAGAGGCCGAATGCGCAGCCATGATCGACGCACTTTCGCTGTTTGGCATAGGCTATAGCTGGGGCGGGTTCGAGAGTCTGGCGCTGCCGGTGGACCCCTCGCGCTACCGCACCGCGCGCCCCTGGCAGGGCGAGGGGCCGCTGGTGCGGCTGCATGTCGGGTTGGAGCATCCGGCTGACCTCATCGCCGATCTGGAACGCGGGCTGGCGGTGTGGCGCGCCGCCCGGCAAAGCTGAATCGACGCTGAACGCGGCGCGAAAGTCGCACTGTTGCAGGACCGCAACAGGTGCGCCCTAACCATGACCCGGCCGTCATCTTGATCTTGTGCAGCACGGAATCTCCGCGCTAGGGAAGCGTCGTCGAGGAGCGGATCGCCCACCCAGTCTGAATAACGGCGGGGAAGAACAGGCAGCGGACGTCCTTCGACGCAGGTGGGACGAACCGCATCAATCCATCATAAGGGATATGAAACCATGCGTAAGTCCATTCTCGGCCTCTCGGCCATTGCTCTTGTTGCTTTCTCTGCTCCGGCCTTCGCGCAGGAAGAGGCCGATGACGGTCTCGGCCTGACCGTCACCGGCGGCGCCACTGTCGTTTCCGACTATCGCTTCCGCGGCATCTCGCAGTCGAGCGAAGATTTCGCCGTGCAGGGCAGCGTCACCGTCAGCCATGAAAGCGGCCTCTATGCCGGTTTCTGGGGTTCGAGCATCAGCTTCGCCCAGGGCACCGAAATCGACGCGATCGTCGGCTTCACCCATGAGATCGTCCCCGGCCTGACCGGCGACCTCGGCGTCACCGCCTATCTCTACCCGAACAAGGTCCAGGGTATTTCGGCCAACGAAATCTACGAACCCTATGTCTCGCTGTCCGGCGCTGTCGGCCCGGCTTCGGTCAAGGTCGGTTTCGCCTGGGCACCGAAGCAGGAAGCCTATAACGACGGTGTGAAGAACAACGAGAACACCTATCTCTGGGGTGATGTCGGCGTTCAGGTGCCCAACACGCCGATCAAGCTGACCGGCCACCTCGGCTGGACCTCGAACCACTTCAACCGCACCTTCCTGGTCGATGACAGCGGCGACAGCCGTGCTGACCTGATCGACTACAGCATCGGTGCAAGCGTGGCCTACAAGGCGCTGACGTTCGGCGTGAGCTGGGTCGGCACCGACCTGCCGAGCCGCTTCGACGATGGCGCCGGTGTCCGCGTCCGTGAGAGCCTGGGTGCAGACAGCGCCGTCGTGTTCTCGCTCGGCGCGTCCTTCTAAAAAATTCGTCCACCTGACGATAACTGGGTCGCGGCGCTTCCGGCGTCGCGGCCCATTTTCATTGTGGCGGGGTCGGCGCCCGCCGCGCGCTGATGATCCTGACCGGCGCAGCGAGCATCTGCCCCTTCATCACGCCTTCGCCCTTGGCCGGGTCGCGCGGCGCGGCGGCAATCGCCCGCACCACCTCCATGCCCGCCACCACCTTGCCGAAAGCGGCATAGCCGAGATTGTCGCCGGGCCCCGACGGGTTGGCGTCAAGCCCGCGCATGTCGCCCAGCATGATCGAAAAGTCGCCGGTCGCGCTGTCCGGCGCGCCGCGCGCCATCGAGATGACGCCGTCGGTGTGGGACAGGCCGGTGAGGCTGGTGGGCTCCAGCCTGACCGGCTTCAGGATGCGTTTGGGGTCGTTGCGTGCGCCGCCCTGGATGAGGCCGATGTCCGGAAACTGTTCGAAGGTGAAGGCGCGGTAGAAGACGGTGCCGTCAAACCGCTTCTGGTCGACATAGCGCAGGAAATTCGCGGAGGTGAGCGGTGCGCGCTCCACCTCCAGCGCGATGGTGATGTCGCCCGCCGAGGTGTGGAGCACGACCGGCACCGTCCTCGGCACCGGCTTTTCCGCCGGGGCGACAGCGGGTGCGGACGGTGCCTCGGTCTGCGCCGATGCGGGCGCAGCGAGGAGGAGGGCGAGGGCGACGGGGATCGGGAGGGTGCGCATGGGACGCGATCCTATCGCCGCGCGCCCGCGTGACAAGGGCCGGGACATGATCGTATAGGGGCACGATGCAGACCGCCGCCCTCATCCTCCTGTTTCTTGCCACCGTTGCCGCGATGGAAGGCTTTGCCTGGGTGATGCACCGCTATGTGATGCACGGCTTTGGCTGGGTGCTCCATGCCAGCCATCACCGCCCGCGGACGGGCAACTGGGAGGCCAATGACCTCTATTTCGTGATCTTTGCCGGGCCGTCGATCCTGCTGCTGCTCGGCGGCGTGCAGTGGGGCTGGGGCGGCTGGGCGACGGCGGTCGGCGCGGGCATCGCCGCCTATGGCGCCATCTATCTCGGCTTTCACGACATCATCGTGCACCAGCGGCTGCGCCACCGCTATGTCCCGCGCAGCGCCTATATGAAGCGCATCGTGCAGGCGCACCGGCTGCACCATGTCGTCGAGACGAAGGCGGGGGCGGTCAGCTTCGGCTTTCTGGTGGCGCCCCGGCCCGAGGTGCTCAAGGCGAAGCTAGCGGACGGCGGCGCGCGCGCGCGGATGCGGGCGCCCCTGCGCTAACCCCTTTGCCCCGGCGCGGGCATCGCCTATTGAGGCTCCAGTCTCCAGCCGAGGATATGCGCCATCACCCTCATCCCCTTCCTCGTCGACGCGGCCAGCGCCATCCACTTCACCGATCTCGGCCTCGACCCCGTTGCGATCCAGATCGGCAGCTTTGGCGTCAAATGGTACAGCCTCGCCTATCTGACGGGCATCCTTATCGGCTACTGGTATCTGACCGTCCTGATCCGGCAGCCGGGTGCGCCGATGGCGCGGCGCCATGCCGACGATTACGTGTTCTGGGCGACGCTCGGCATCATTCTGGGCGGGCGCATCGGCTATGTGCTGTTCTACCATATCGACATGCTTGCACGGCCGCTCGACGTGCTGAAGCTGTGGGAAGGCGGCATGGCGTTCCACGGCGGCGCCATCGGCGTGCTGCTCGCAACCGCATGGATGTGCCGCCGCGAGGGCCTCAGTTTCCTGCGGTTCATCGACTATATCGTCTGCTGCGTGCCGTTCGGCCTGCTGTTCGGGCGGTTGGCGAATTTCGTGAATGGCGAGCTGTGGGGCAAGGTGACGGACGTGCCCTGGGCGATCGTCTTTCCCACCGGCGGGCCGGAGCCGCGCCACCCGAGCCAGCTCTATGAGGCCGTGCTCGAGGGCCCGCTGCTGTTCGCAATCCTGTGCTGGGCGTTCTGGCGGACCCAGGCGCGCTACGAGCCGGGGCGGCTGCTCGGCATCGCGACCTTCGGCTATGGTGTCATCCGCTTCGGGCTCGAGTTTGTGCGTCAGCCAGACGCGCAGTTCGAGGGGACTTTCCTCTACACGACCATCCACATGGGCCAGCTCCTGTCGCTGCCGATGATCGTCGCGGGGCTGTGGCTCATCCTGACGGCAAAGGGCCGCCGGGTGCGGGTGGAGCCGACCGCCGGGACGGCGAGTGTCGGCTGATGTGCTGGTGAAACCGCTCGGCGAGCGGCTGGCCGAGCGCATCGACGCCGAGGGACCGATCAGCCTCCACGACTATATGGCGGCGGCGAACGCGCAGTATTACGCGACGCGCGATCCGCTCGGGGCCGGGGGGGACTTCATCACCGCGCCGGAGGTCAGCCAGATGTTCGGCGAGATGCTGGGCGCGTGGCTCGCCGACAACTGGCTGCGCGCGGGGCGACCGGCCGACGCCGTCTATGTCGAGCTGGGGCCGGGGCGCGGCACCCTTGCGACCGATGCCCTGCGCGCGCTGGCGGCTGCCGGGTGCAAGCCCGAGGCGCATCTGGTCGAGACGAGCCCGGTGCTGCGGGCAGCGCAGGCGCGCGCGGTGCCGGGCGCGATCTTTCACGATCGGGTGGACAGTCTGCCGGGCGACCGGCCGCTGATGATCCTCGCCAACGAATTTTTCGACGCGCTGCCGGTGCGGCAATATCTGCGCACGGATGCGGGCTGGCACGAGCGGGCGCTTAGCAACGAGCCGACAGAGCGGGGCGCGCGGTTCGTGCCGACGCTCGTCCCCAGCGCGGTCACGCTGCCGGATGCGACGCAAGGATCGGTGGCGGAGACATGCCCGGCGGGGCGGCAGATCATGGCGGCGCTTTCGCGAAGGATCGCGGCGCAGGGCGGGGCGATGCTGATCGTGGACTATGGCTATTGGGGGCCGGCGCTGGGCGACACGGTGCAGGCGGTCGCGGCGCATCGCTATGCCGACCCCTTCGCCGATCCGGGCGCGCGCGACATCACCGCCCATGTCGATTTCGCGGCGCTGGGCGCGGCGGTGTCGGCGGGGTGCCGCGTATCGCCGCTGGCCGGACAGGGCGCGTTCCTGCGGCGGCTCGGCATCGGCGCGCGTGCGGAGGCGCTGGCCGCGCGCCATCCGGCCGAGCGCGGGGCGATAGGCACGGCGCTGCACCGGCTGACCGCGCCGGAGGCAATGGGCGCGCTGTTCAGGGCGATGGCCGTGACCGCACAGGGCTGGCCGGAGCCGGAGGGTTTCGCATGAGTGTGGACGTGCTGCGCAGCGCGGCTCTGGGGGCGGTGCCCCATGGCTTTCTCGGGCGCCGGGGCGGCGTGTCGAAAGGCATCCATGCCGGGCTCAATGTCGGCCTCGGGTCCGACGACGAGGCCGCCGCCGTTGCGGCCAATCGCGACCGCGCGCGCGACGCGGTGCTGCCCGGCGCGAGCCTGGTGACTCTGCATCAGGTGCATTCGCCCGATGTCGTGTCCGTCACCGCGCCCATCGCCATAGAGGCGCGGCCACGCGCCGACGCGATGGTGACGGACCGGCCGGGCCTGCTGCTCGGCGTCCTCACCGCCGACTGTGCGCCGGTCCTGTTCACGGATGCCGAGGCGCGTGTGATCGGTGCGGCCCATGCCGGGTGGAAGGGCGCGATCGGCGGCGTCACCGATGCCACGCTCGCCGCGATGGAGGCGCTCGGCGCGCGACGGGACCGGATCGCCGCCGCCATCGGCCCGACCATCGGGCGCGCGAGCTATGAGGTGAGCGAGGCCTTTGCCGATCCGTTCCTGGCGGAGGATGGAGAGAATGGCCGCTTTTTCGGGGCGGGCAAGCCCGGACATCTGATGTTCGATCTCGTGGGCTATGTCGCGGCGCGGCTGGCGCGCGCCGGCGTGGGACGGGTCGATTGCCTGGATGAGGATACCTACAGCCAGCCCGACCGCTTCTACTCCTATCGCCGGTCCTGCCATCGGCGCGAGCCGGATTATGGGCGCCAGATTTCGCTGATCGGCCTGTCGTGACCCACCGCACAGGGCGGGCGTGGCGCGCGTCACAAACAGGGTGAAGCGAATCGGTTAATAGCCTCTTCATCAGGTCGCCGACGCGACGAACAGGGAGAATGAAGATGGTTGCTCAAGGTCTTGCCCCCGCCGTCACCCGCTTCGGCGCTTTTGCCGACATTCTGGTCGCGCCGGGCTGGGTGGCCCGCTCGGTCCCCTCGGCAAGCACCGTCGCCAGCTTTGCCGGGCTGATGGCCGGTCGCTACGCCAGCCTCGCCAGCCAGCCGCTCCCTGCCGCCGCCTGAACCTACCAGCGCGCGATCCGCCAGCCCTTCAGCCTGGCGAGGGTTTCAAGCGCGCGATGCGGATTGGCGGCCACCGCCTCGTCCGCCCAGCCGAGCAGCGGCGCATCGCTGACATGATCGGAATAGGCGCGGACATGGCAGTTGGCCCGGTCGATCCCCTCCGCCCGCATCCAGCCCTCGATCATCGCGAGCTTTGCCGCGTCATAGCAATTCTCCCCGGCGATCCTCGCGTGAAGCCATTCGGTGTCCTGGCCCAGATGATCGGTGGCGATGACATGGTCGAAGCCCAGCCGGCGCGCGATCGGCGCAACATAGAGGCGATAGCTGGCCGACGCCATCACCAGCACCCGGCCCTCCGCCCGGTCGGCGGCGATCTGCCGCAGGGCGCCGTCGCACAGGTTGGTCCGCACCACCTTGTCCGCATAGCGTTCGACATGGGCGAGCAGACGCGCGCGGCTGACCCGATGGCCGATCATCAGCGCCTGATTGATCTCCTTGACCCGCGTCCGGCCGATCAGTCCCAGGACATAGCCGAGCATGGCGGCACCGACGAGCGGAAGAAGGGCGAGCCGCCATGGCGCGACGCCAAGCGCCATGTGCGCGAGGAAGGCGCCATAGGTGGCGCGCCGCGTAACGGTCTTGTCCATGTCGTAAATGGCGATGGCTGTCATTGCGTGCGGGAAACTTTACGGGACGGTGAGGCGTTCAACCTGCCGTAAAGCCATTTCGGCTTGCCGCGCAACGCAAACTGGACCATCCCACAGCGCACATGGACAGGGCCGACTTCACGGATGCGGGGGACGCCGCGGGCCGGACGCTTCATTTGACGGGAAGCCTCTCGCTCGCGTGCCTTGGCGATTTGCCCGCGCGCCTCGATGCCGTGGACGCGCCGGTTGCGCGCATCGACCTGTCGGGCGTGACGCATATTGATACCGTCGGGGCCTGGATCGTGACGCGCACGGCCCGCCGTCTTGGCGCCGATATTGCGGGCGAGAGTGGAGACGCGGCCCGCCTGATGCAGGCCGTTGCCGAGGTCGACGAGGCGGCGCCTGCGCGATCGCCGCCGCTCTCGCCGCCGCTGCGCGTTCTCGATCAGGTCGGCGCATCGGTGAGTGCCGCGGGCCAGACCTTTGTCGGGCTGGTCGGATTTCTGGGCGCCACCCTGATCAGCCTCTGGCAGCTCATGACGCATCCGTCCCGGATAAGGGTCAATGCGGTCGTGCAGCGGTTCGAAGTGGTCGGCGTGACCTCGCTTGGCATCATCGGCCTGATGAGCCTCCTGATTGGCCTCGTCATCGCGCAGCAGGGCGCGGTGCAGCTCGAACAGTTCGGCGCCGAGGTGCTGACCGTCAACCTCCTCGGGCGGCTCACCTTCCGCGAGCTTGGCGTGCTGATGACCGCGATCATGGTCGCGGGCCGCTCCGGTTCCGCCTTCGCCGCGCAGATCGGCACGATGCAGCTCAACGAGGAGGTGGACGCGATGCGCACCATCGGCGTTTCGCCGATGGAGGCGCTGGTGATCCCGCGCATTCTGGCGGTGGTGCTGCTGATGCCGCTGCTCGGTTTCTATTCCTGCATCGTCGCCATCATCGGCGGCGGTTTCTGGTGCGCCATCGCGCTCGACATTCCGCCGGTGACGTTCGTCCAGCGGCTGCGTGAGGTGGTGCCGCTCACCGATCTGTGGATCGGCCTCATCAAGGCGCCGGTGTTCGGCCTCATCATCGGGGTCGCGGGCTGCTTTCAGGGGCTTCAGGTGCGCGGCAATGCCGAGGAGGTGGGCGCGCGGACCACGGCGGCCGTGGTTCAGGCGATTTTCCTGGTGATCGTGCTCGACGCGGTGTTCGCGGTGTTCTTCACCTGGGTGGGCTGGAAATGAACGCGCCGGAGGAGATCGTCCAGGCGGACGAGGCTATGCAGAGCGCGGTCGACGGCAGCGATATCGCCATCCGCATCCGCGGCCTCCGGAACAGCTTCGGCGATCAGGTGGTGCACGAGCATCTCGACCTCGACGTGCGCAAGGGCGAGATACTGGGCGTCGTCGGCGGATCGGGCACGGGCAAATCGGTGCTGATGCGCTCGATCATCGGCCTCCAGACGCCGGACGAGGGCGAGATCACCGTGTTCGGCCAGCCGATGCTGGGCGAGCAGGACGAGGCGGCGCAGCTCGCCATCCGGCGGCGATGGGGCGTGCTGTTCCAGGGCGGCGCGCTGTTCTCGACGCTCACGGTATCCGAAAATGTGCAGGTGCCGCTGCGCGAATATTATCGCAACATCTCGCCAAAGCTGCGCGCGGAGATCGCCGCCTACAAGATCCGCATGACCGGGCTGCCGGCGGATGCGGGACCGAAATATCCCTCCGAACTGTCGGGGGGCATGACGAAGCGCGCCGGGCTGGCGCGGTCGCTGGCGCTCGATCCCGACCTTTTGTTCCTCGACGAGCCGACCGCCGGGCTCGACCCGATCGGCGCCGCCGCGTTTGACACGCAGACGCGCGACCTCAAGCAGACGCTCGGGCTGACCGTGTTTCTCATCACCCATGACCTCGACACGCTCCATGCCATCTGCGACCGGGTGGCGGTGATTGCCGATCGGCGCATCATCGCGGTGGGCACGATCGACGAACTGCTGGCCATGGATCACCCGTGGATACAGGACTATTTCAACGGGCCGCGTGGGCGCCTTGCCCATGCCGGGTCAACCTCGCTTCGGGAGAGCAACTGACATGGAGACCCGGTCCAACCACATTCTCGTGGGCTCGGTGACGCTGCTGCTGCTGCTGGCCGTCGTTGTCACCGCCTTCTGGTTCAGCCGGATCGGCGATGGGGACCAGCGCCAGTATGACATCTTCTTCAAGCAGTCGGTCAGCGGCCTCGCCAAGGGGTCGGGCGTCAGCTATGCGGGCGTGCCGTCCGGCCAGGTCACCGAAATCCAGCTTTGGGAGCGCGATCCCGAGTTCGTGCGGGTGCGCATCGCCGTCAACAACACCACGCCGATCCTGCAGGGTGTGACCGCAACGGTTCAGGGTGTCGGCTTTACGGGCGTTTCGGAAGTGCAGCTCGACGGGTCGGTCAAGGGCACGCCGCCCATCGACTGTCCCAAGGACGACCCTCTGACGGCCTGCCCGGAGGGCGTGCCGGTAATCCCCACCAAACCGGGCGCGCTTGGCGAGCTCCTCAGCAATGCGCCGCAGCTGCTCCAGCGGCTGACCACGCTGACGGAGCGGCTGACCCAGCTGCTCAACGACAAGAATCAGGCGAGCATTGGCGGGATTCTGGCGAATACCGAGCGGCTGACCCATGCGCTCGCCGACCGCTCGCCGGAGATTGCCGCGACGCTGGCGCAGGCGCGGATCGCGGTGAAACAGGCGGGCGACGCCGCGGAGCAGATCGGCAACCTTGCCGGCACCACCAACACGCTGCTGAACGAGCAGGGGCGGCCGCTGATGTCCGACCTGCGCGAGGCGGTGAAATCGGCCAAGACCAGCATGGACGACCTCGATGCCACCATCAAGGCGGCCAAGCCCGGCGTCGATTCCTTCTCGCAGCGGACCATGCCGGAGGTGGAGCGGCTCATCCGCGACCTCCGGCGCATGTCCCAGTCGCTGCAGAGCGTCGCCGACCGGATCGACCAGCAGGGCGCCGCCTCCATCATCGGCTCGCCCAAGCTGCCCGACTACAAACCCTGAGGAGAACGCCATGGCCAACCGCCCCTATGCCCTGATGCTCCTGCCGGTGCTGCTGCTATCGGGCGGATGCGTGCGCATCGGCGCCAAGCCGCCGCAGTCGCTGCTGACCATCGCAAGCCATGCGGTCGTCAAGCCCGGCGTGACCGAGCGGGTGAGCGACGCGAACAGCATCGCTCTCCTTCAGATCGGCTCGGCACGCGCCATCGCGCCCAGCCGGGTTGCGGTGCGCGCCAGCGACAACAGCGTTGCCTATGTCAAGAATGCGGTGTGGGCGGACAGCCCGCGCGGCCTGTTCCACGCGCTGCTGACCGAGACGCTGGACGCGCGCGACGATCTGGTCGTGGTCGACCTTACCCAATATGGCGTCGATCCCCGGCAGAAGCTCAGCGGCGACCTCGTCGACTTCACGATCGACGCGAAGGCGCGGCAGGCGGTGGTGACGTTCGATGCCAGCCTGATCGGGCCGGATGGCGCGATCACACGGCGGCGGTTCACCGCAAGCGCGCCGGTGCGTGAGGTGGATGCGAAAGGCGTTGCTGCGCCGATGCAGGTCGCGGCCAATCAGGTCGCCGGCGAAGTCGCGGACTGGGTTCAGGGCCGGTAGCGCCCGCACCCCAAAAGAAAAGCGCGCGGATGCTGCGAGACATCCGCGCGCCAGTGGGGGCCCTTTGGGGGTAAGCGTTAGTCCAATCCTCGAAGACAAGCCTCGTTCTGAAGACCTGCCCTCTTTACCCCGGGTCGCCTGAATGGAGCATGACCGGACGAGTCCGGGTGCGTTAAGGAAGCACGATGCACGGCGACGATTGCGCGCAACCGGCCGGGCGCTATGCTTCGCCCGCCGCAAGACCGAGGACCGACTGCATGCCCCGTTTTCGTTCGATTCTCACCCTCATGCTCGGCATTGGCCTCGTCAGCGCGCCGCTCGCGCCGCTGGTCGCCAAGGATGGCGCGCCCGCCGCCGGGACGGCGCCGCTCGCCGCTCTCGTCAGCCAGGTCGACATTCCGTATGAGACCTTCACCCTTGCCAATGGTCTGCGCGTCATCGTCCATACCGACCGCAAGGCGCCGGTGGTTGGCGTCACCGTCTATTACCGGGTCGGTTCCAAGAACGAACCGCAGGGCAAGACCGGCTTTGCCCATCTGTTCGAGCATCTGATGTTCGGCGGATCGGAGAATGTCCCCGACTTCGATGTGCCGCTCATCTCGGCGGGGTCGTCGCAGACGAACGGCTCCACCTGGTTCGACCGGACCAACTATGTGGAGACGGTGCCGGTGGGCGCGCTCGACCGCGCGCTGTTCATGGAAGCGGACCGTATGGGCCATCTGCTTGGCGCGGTGACGCAGGCCAAGCTCGACGCGCAGCGGGGCGTCGTCCAGAACGAAAAGCGGCAGGGTGATAACCAGCCATTCGGCCTCGTTGACTATGCCCAGACGGCGGCGATGTTCCCGCCGGACCATCCCTATGGCCACAGCACCATCGGCTCGATGGCCGATCTCGATGGCGCGAGCCTTGACGATGTGCGCGGCTGGTTCCGCGATCACTATGCGCCCAACAATGCGATCCTGAGCCTGGCGGGCGATATCGACGTCGCCACCGCAAAGGCCAAGGTAGAGAAATATTTCGGCGACATTCCCGCCGGACCGGCCGTGGCGCTGCCCGTTGCCGCCGTGCCCACGCTTCCCGAACGCATCGACGCGGCGATGACCGACCGTGTGGCGACGACGCGGCTCTATCGGGTGTGGATCGGGCCGGGGCTCAACGACCTCGACGCTGTCCCACTGTCGGTCGGCGCGGCGGTGCTTGGCGGTCTGTCGTCCTCCCGGCTCGACAACGCGCTCGTGCGCAGGGAGCAGCTTGCGGTCGCGGTGACGGCTGGCGTGGAAACCTATGAACAGGTCAGCAAGATCGAAGTGACCGCGGATGTGAAGCCCGGTGTCGATCCCGCCATCGTCTCGAAGCGTCTGGACGCGATCATCGCTGATCTGGTCGCCACGGGGCCGAACGCGGACGAGGTGAAGCGCGTCGCGACCCGCACGCTCAGCGCCGAGATCGCCCGGCTGGAGGTCGTGGGCGGCTTTGGCGGCAAGGCGGCGACGCTGGCCGAGGGGCTGCTCTATTCAGGCGATCCGGCCCATTACAAAAAGGAGCTGGCGGCGCTCGCCAGCGTCACCCCGGCGCAGGTCAGGGCAGCCATGCAGAAATGGCTGACGCGCCCGGTCTATGCCCTGACGGTGTCGCCCGGCGCGCGCTCCGCTTACGAGGAGAGCAAGCTCGCGGGGCCAGCGGGCGCCGACAAGGCGCAGCCCGAACCGGCAGCCCCCGCCGAGACGCCGAGGCCCACCAAGTCCATCCCCGACGTAGCGCCAAGTCCTGCGCTGACCTTTCCGCCCGTCGAGACGCGCGCGCTCTCGAACGGCATCAAAGTGCATTTCGCCAGACGGTCGGTCATCCCGACTGTGCAGATGGTGGTCAGCTTCGACGTCGGCGTTGCCGCCGAGCCGGCCGAGAAGTCGGGCATCGGACGACTGTTGCTCGCGACGATGGAGGCGGGCACCAAAACGAAGGATTCGATTGCGATCGCCGAGGAACAGGAGCGGCTTGGCGCTGACATCTCGACGGGCGAGTCGATGGACCGCACGACCGTTTCGCTCTATGCGCTGTCGGACAATCTGGCGCCGTCGCTCGACCTCCTCGCCGACATCATCAGGAACCCGGCGCTCGATCCCAGGGAGATCGAGCGGCTGCGCGCCATCCAGCTGGCCGCGATCGACGCCGAAGCCAGGCAGCCCAACGGCATGGCGAGCCGGGCGATCACGCCGATCCTTTATGGACCGGATCATCCCTATAGCCGGCCTTCGCGTGGACTCGGCGACGCCGCGACGGTCAGGGCGCTGACCCGCGAGGATCTGGGCGGCTGGCTCCGGCGCTGGCTGCGGCCCGAGAAGGCGGAGATCTTCGTTGCGGGCAATGTCGATGCGGACAGGCTCGTGCCGATGCTCGAGGCGCGCTTTGGCCGCTGGCCATCGACCCGCGACGTGCCGCCCACCAAGGACCTTTCCGCGCCGGTGCCGCCGCCGATGCCGGGCATCACCCTCATTGACCGGCCCCAGTCGCCCCAGTCGCTGATCCTCGGCGGCATGGTCACGGCCAAGCGCACCACCGACGACCTCACCGCCTTCGACAATGCCAACGCGATCCTCGGCAATGATTTCACGTCGCGGCTCAATCAGGACATTCGCGAGGCGAAGGCCTGGTCCTATGGCGTATCGGCCTATCTGGCCGAACGGGCGGGGCCGAGCCCATGGCTCGTGGTCGCGCCGGTGCAGGCGGACAAGACGGGTCCAGCCATTGCCGCAATCCGGGCGAACATGTCCGCCTTTCTCGGCAACGAGGGCGTGACGCAGGCCGAGTTCGACCGCATCGTCAAGGGGGCGATCAACCGTCTGCCGGGCGCGTTCGAGACGACCGGCGCGGTACTGGGGCAGATGCAGGCCGACGCCATGTCCGGCCGACCGTTCGACTATGTGAACGGGCTGGCCGCCAAGCTGGCCGCGCTCGACCCCGCCAAGCTCGACAGCGCCGTGCGCGGCGTCATTGACCCGGCGAAACTCAGCTGGGTGGTGGTGGGCGACGCCGCCGCGGTAAAGCCGCAGCTCGACGGGCTTGGCCTGCCGGTGCGGGTGGTCGCCGAACCCAGGGAAACCCAGAACAAGGAGTAATCCGCATGGATAAGATCGACGGTGTTTATGACTGCGTGACCAAAACGCCGATGGGCGACCAGCCCGGCGTCTTCACCATCGTGGTCGATGGCGATGCGTTCAACGGCACGATTGCGGGCGCTCTTGGCTCGCTCGATGTCAAGGACGGCAAGGTCGACGGCAACCGGCTGACCTGGCGCATGGAGACGCAGGTGCCGATGCCGATGAGCTTTCAGTGCGAGGCGCTCGTCGAACAGGGCTGCATCGCCGCCAGCATCGACACCGGGTCGTTCGGCAAGATGAGCATGACGGGCACCCGCCGCAGCTGACGCGCGCGCGGGGTCGCCCCTGTCGCCATAGTGTCACACTCGCGCGCCAAGCGGACGGCCACGTGCACCGATGGAGCCCGCTTCGCCCATGACCGAACAGGCTAGTCTCGAAAATCCCGACGTTGCGCGCGCGCGCGCCCTGCACCAGGCGGGCCGGCACGCCGAGGCGCTGGCCGAGATCGAGGCGCTGCTGCGTTCGCGGCCAGACGAGGCGGAGGCGCTGGTGCTGCGCGGGGACATTCTCGTCGACACCGGGCGGCTGGAAGAGGCGGTCGGCAGCTATGACCGGGCGCTGGCGATCGCACCCGATCACCCCCATGCGCATGACTATCGCGGCATCGCGCTGGCGCAGATGGGACGGCTCGAGGACGCTGGCGAGAGTTTCGCGCGGGCGGTCGCCATCGACCCCGACAACGCCAATGCGCTGAACAATCTCAGCCTCCTGCTCACCATGCAGGGGCGCGGCGAAGAGGCGCTGGCGCAACTCGACCGCGCGATCGCGCTGCGGCCCGATTTCGTCGTCGCGCACAACAGCCGCGGCAATGCGCTGGTTGCGCTCGGCCGCGACGAGGAGGCGGATCGCGCCTATGGCGAGGCGCTCCGCCTGTCGCCCGGTTTCTTGGAAGCGCAGGTGGCGCGGGCGGCCTGCCGGCGCCGGCTCGGGCGGGGCGAGGAGGCGCTCGCCGATGTGCGGGCGGTTGTCGAGCGCCACGCGAACGACCTGCAGGCGCTCGCGCAGCTCGGCTTGAAGCTTCAGCAGCAGCCCGACCACGAAGGCGCGCTGATCGTCTATGCGCGCATCGCCGCGCTTCAGCCTCACAATGCCGACGCGCATTTCATGTGCGCGATGATGTGCGAGGCGCTGCGTCGTCCGGTCGACTCGCAGCGCCATTATGAGCAGGCGCTGAGCGTCGATCCGCAGGCGCTCGGCGCGCTCAACAACCTTGCCGCGTTGCTGGCCGGCACGGCGCGACCGGTGGAGGCGCTGCCCTATTACGACCGCGCCATCGCCGTCGACCCCCGGAACGCCCTGCTCTATTTCAACCGCGCGCTGGCGCGAAAGGATGCCCAGGACTGGGCGGGATCGGTTGCCGATTTCGATCAGGTTCTCGCCATCGACCCCGATTTCGCCAATGCGAGGGGCATGCGCCTGTTCGTTGCGCGCCATCTGTGCGACTGGGCCGACCATGACCGCTGGCGCGACGGACTGGAAGCGGACCTGCGCGCGGGCAAGCCGGTGTCCGGTGCTTTTCCGCTGCTGTCGCTGTTCGATGACACTGCGCTGATCCGCGATGCCTCGCGCGCCTATGTGCAGCGCGAGTTCGGGCCGGTTGCGCCGCGCATCCCCGCCGGCGCGCGCGCCGATGCGCGAATCCATGTCGCCTATGTGAGCGGCGATTTCCGCGAACATCCGCTGATGCACCTCGTCGGCGACCTGTTCGCGGCGCATGATCGCGGCAAGCTCATGGTGAGCGCCTATTCCTATGGCCTGGACACGGGCGACCCTTGGCGGCGCAGGGCGGAGGCGACGGTCGACCATTTCGTTGACGTGCACGATCTGGCGCCGGACCGGATCGCGGCCCGGATGCGCGAGGCGGGCGTCGATATCGCCGTCGACCTGACAGGCCTCACCCAGGGGGGACGCGCGCATATTTTCGCGGCGCGCACGGCGCCGGTGCAGGTGAGCTGGCTGGGCCATGTCGGCACGCTGGGGGCGGAACTGTACGACTATATTCTCTCGGACCACTACACCATCCCGCCGGAGGAAGCGCCCCATTATGGCGAGGCGCCTGCCTGGCTCCCCGGCTGCTATCAGGCCAATGCCAGGGATCGGGAGGTCAGCGCGGCGGTGCTGACACGCGCGCAGCTCGGCCTGCCGGAGAGCGGCTTCGTCTATTGCTGCTTCAACCAGAGCTTCAAGATCTCGCCCGGGATGTTCGCAGCCTGGATGCGGATTTTGCAGGCGGCGCCGGGATCGGTGCTGTGGCTGTGGGCGGACCATCCGGGCGCGCAGGCCAATCTGCGGCGCGAGGCGGCGGCGGCCGGTGTCGATCCCCGGCGGCTGGTATTTGCCGAGCGCGTCGCGATCGACCTGCATCTGGCGCGCCTGCGGCTCGCCGACCTTTTTCTCGACACGATGCCGTATAATGCCGGGACCACCGCGAGCGATGCGCTGAGAATGGGGGTGCCGGTGCTCACGCTCTCCGGGCGGACCATGTCGGCGCGGATGGCGGGCAGCATTGTCCGCACGGTCGGCCTGCCGGACCTCGTGACGACAAGCCTGGCGGACTATGAGGCCAAGGCGATTGCGCTCGGCACCGATCCCGGCGCCGCGACGGCGCTCAAGGCGCGTCTCGCCGCGCTGTTGCCGGGCAATCCGCTGTTCGACAGCGACCGTCTCGCCCGCGATCTCGAGCGGCTCTATGCCGAGATGGTGGCGCGCGCCGAGCGGGGCGAAGCGCCAGCGGCCCTGGGGTTGGGGTGAGCCACCAGCAACGGCTGCCATGTCTCGACCGCCTCCACCCGGCGCAGATAGGTGGCAAGGCCGATCTGCAGCGCCAGCAACATGAAGATGAAGGGCTGGAAGGCGATGCCTACGAAAAGCGCGCCGACCAGATAGACGATGTGGCCCTGTCCCATCGCGCGGGCATAGGGCGCCACCCATAGCCGGTCAGGATCGCTTGTCCCGGCGTAGCGGCGGGCGATGCGCCCGGTCTGGACCAGCGTCCCCCCATGCAGCAGCAGCCACAGCGCGAAGCCGGGCCAGCCCTGCTCGCCGAGCATTTCGAAATAGGCGGAGTGATAGGCGCGGCCCTTGTCGACGACGATGTTGCGCTCGATGCGCTCGTTGCCCGCGACGTCCTTGAAGACGTTGACCGTCTGGTAGCGGAAGCTGTTGCCGCGATAGGCATCGAAGCCGCCGCCGAGGGGATGCGCCTCGACATAGCCGAGCGTCCACGCCCACACCTGCATCCGCGTCGATGCGCTCTCGTCCCCCTGCACATTGTGGAGCGTGTCCATGCGGTCGAGGAAGCTCTGCGGCAGGAAGGGGATCGCCGCGATCAGGGCAAGCGCGCCCGCGCCGGCGAACAGGATGCGCCGCTGCATGTGGATGAAGAACAGGCCGGCGAGCACCGCCGCGCAGACAAGGCCGGTGCGCGCCTCCGTGCCCACGGGGATGAGGAGGCAGGCGAAGCAGAGCGCATAGGCGAACAGGCGCACGCGCCGGTCGGGCGGAAAGATCGTGCCGTGCTTTGCCAGATAGAGGATCAGCGGGATGAGCGCGATGGCGACCGTCGAAATCGTGCTGCCCTCATACAGCCCCGAATTGCTGTCGGTCATCAGATAGAGCGTGCCGTAGCCGCCGCCGGACAGCGCGGTCTTGATCCCGCCGGTGATGATGATCGAGCTCGCGCACAGCACCATGACGAGGCTCAGCGCCTCGATACGCAGGCGGGTGCGCAGGGTAAGGGGCAGGAAGATCGCAAAGACGAGCGCCTTCCAGACCCAGTCCCATTTCGCGAGCGCATCCACGGGGAAGTCGGCATAGACCGTGGTGAAGCCGCAATAGCCGAGCAGGGCAAGCAGGATCGCCTGCCGCCAGGACAGGCGCGTGTCGCGCTTGTTGTCGGCGATGATCCATCCCGCCACCGCCGCCACAAAGGCGATCAGTGAGACGGGGATGCTGTTGACGAGCCAATAGCTGAGCTTCTGGGGACTGACGATGTCGATATAGGCATAAGCGAGGACCAGGAGGAACGGGCGCTTGAGGCCAAGGCCGAACATCGCGGCGAGGAACGCGACGAAGAACAGGTCACGCATCGTCGCCGTCCCGCCGCTCGCCCGGCGCCGCCAGCGGCTCATGGTCGAGGTCGTCCCGCCACAGCAGACGCAGGCAGGCCAGCAGCACGAGGCCGTGGCTCAGCAGCAGGGCGAAGGTGTCGATCATCGTCAGGCGGGTGGTAACCGCGTCCGCTTGATTTGGCGTTAAATGGGTCGCGCCCGCCCGCCTCCACCATTTCGAAAAGATTTGGCGGCTAAGGCCGGTGCATGGCGACGCGCGGCGCAACGGGACTGGACGACAGGCGCCTGATCGGCGTCGCGGCGCTGCCTGCGCGGCCATCGGCTGTGCGCCAGGGCGAGATCGAGACGCTGACCGCCGCGCGCGGCATCGCGGCGCTCGCGGTCCTGTTCTACCATATCCGTGCCTCGCTGCCGGACGCGCTCGATCCGCTTCAGCCGATCCTCGCCAAGGGCTATCTGGCGGTCGATTTCTTTTTCCTGCTCTCCGGCTTCGTGCTGTGGCGGCGCTATGGCGCGGGCGGCGAGATCCGCGACTTGCGCAGCGCGCGCGCTTTCCTGACCGACCGGGTGCTGCGGCTCTATCCCCTGCATCTGGCCGTGCTGTTGGCGATGGTGGGTTTTGCCGGGCTGGTCGCGGTCAAGGGTGGCGCGACGGCGGATCGCTATCCCGTGGGCGAATTGCCTGCGCATATCCTGCTTGTGCAGGACTGGGGCTTTGCCCGCGCGCTCACCTGGAACGATCCGGCCTGGTCGATTTCAGCCGAGTGGGGTGCCAACCTGCTGTTCGCGGTCTTTTGCCTGTGGCGCGCCGGACGGCGCTGGCTGGCGGCGCACCCGGTTCGGGTAACGGCCGCGTTGCTCGCGCTGCTGCCGCTCTGGTTCGCGCTGCGCGGCGAGGCGACGCTCGGTGAGAATATCGACGGCAGCGGTCTTGTCCGCTGCCTGTTCGCTTTCGGCGCGGGGCTGGGTCTTGCCGGTGCGTTTGCGCTGGCGCGCGATGGGGCCTGCCACATCGCGCTGGCGGGCGTGGCGCTGACCGGTGGCGCGGGCGCGGCGACAGGGCTGCTCCCGCTGGAGCCGGCGGTTGCGCCCGCCGCCCTGGCCGCTGCCCTGCTGGCGCTCGCGAGGAGCGACGGCGCGCCGATGGCCCGCGCGCTCGCACGGCCTTTCGTGCCGCTGGGGCGGATCAGCTATTCGCTCTACCTCAATCAGTTCTTCGGCTGGACGGTGTTCAAGCTCCTGTTCGTCGACGATCCCGCGACCGTGCATCCGCTGCTGATCGCGCTGTTTGTCGCCAGCATTCTGGCGACCTCGGTGGTCAGCCACCGGCTGCTCGAGCAGCGGCTGCGCCTCTGGCTGGGAAAGCGGCTGGCATCATGACCCGCATCCTGCATGTGCTCGATCACAGCCTGCCGCTCCACAGCGGCTATACCTTCCGCACCCGCGCGATCCTGAAGGCGCAGATGGCGCGCGGTCTGATCGTGCGCGGCATTACCGGCGGGCGCCATGTGGCCGATGGTCCGCCGGAAGAGGTGATCGACGGCCTGACCTTTCACCGCGTGCCGTCCGTCGCGACGAGCCGCGTCGCACCGATCCGCGAATGGCAGGATGTGCGCGCCCTCTCCGCCGGGATAGACCGGCTGGTGCGGCAATGGCGCCCGGACATTCTCCATGCCCACTCGCCGGTTCTGTCGGCGCTTGCCGCGCTGCCGGTGGCCCGGCGTCACGCCATCCCGCTCGTCTATGAAATCCGCGCGTTCTGGGAGGATGCGGCGGTCGGGAACGGCACAGGGCGCGAAGGGGCGCTGCGCTATAACGCGATTCGCCTGCTTGAACGCTATGCGGTAGGCCAGGCGGATGCGGTGGCGGTGATCTGCGAGGGGCTGAAGGCCGATCTGATCCGCCGGGGTGTGGCGCCGGCCAAGATCATGGTGTCGCCCAATGGCGTTGACCTCCACCTGTTCGGCGATCCGGCGCCGCCCGATGAGGTGCTGCGCGACGCGCTCGGCCTGAAGGGCGCAGAGGTGATCGGCTTCATCGGCAGCTTCTACGATTATGAGGGGCTGGACGACCTCATCGCGGCAATGCCCGATCTGGTCGCGAGGCGCCCGGCGGCCCGGCTGCTGCTGGTCGGCGGTGGCCCGTGCGAGGCGGCGCTGCGGGCGCAGGCCGAGCGTTCCCCGGTCGCGCAGGCGATCCGCTTCGTCGGCCGGGTGCCGCACCAGGAGGTCGAGCGTTACTACAGCCTCATCGACATCCTCGCCTATCCGCGCAAGGCGATGCGCCTTACCGAACTGGTGACGCCGCTGAAGCCACTCGAAGCGATGGCGCAGGGGCGGCTCGTCGCCGCCTCCTCCGTTGGCGGGCACCGGGAACTGATCCGCGACGGGGACACGGGCACGCTGTTTCCGCCCGGCGATCCGGCAGGAATCGCGAGGGCATTGAGCAGCCTGCTTGCGGACCGTAGCGGCTGGGAAGCCCGGCGCGCGGCGGGCCAGCGCTTCGTCGAGCGGGAGCGCGACTGGGCGGCGAATGTGGCGCGTTACGACTCCGTTTACCAACAGCTGCTAGGCCATCACATCACGGATCATGCTCGGAGTTTTGCCTAGACTGCCCGCAAGAGGCCCTGCCGGAGCCGGCCTGATCGCGGGCGGGGTTGTCATGGTGCTCCCGGCCGCGCTCGTCGAACTGGCGGTGTCTGCGGTCGGATTGACCGAACTGCTGCCGGGACTGGCACCGCCGATCAGCATCCTCGCGCGGCTGTGGCTGGCGACGGTGATCGGGGTCGAGGTGGCAGCAGTGGCCATGGCGCTGACGGGGGGCAGATCGGTCTATAAGAAGGAGGCGACGCAGGTGAGCTGGCCCAGAAGTTTCGGATTGCGCGCCCTGACGCGGCTCGCGCGCGGTCGGGATGCCGAGGCGATCGCGCCGGATGCGCCCATGACCACCCCGCTTTTCGGGGCGGAGGCGGGCCAGCAAGCGATCGACGAGCGCCGCCGCGTCGATCTCCACCCCGATGCGCCGCCCCGCGCCCCGCTGCTGGCAAGCCGCGATCTGCCGCCGCTTTCACTTGTGCCGGTCGTCGAGCCGGAACCGGAACCGTCGGGACGTTTTGCCACAGCGATCCGGGAGACGAGCGCCGCCGAGCGCGACCGGCCGCTGCCCCGTGCGCCCGAGCCGCTCAGTGACACCGATGTTGAGCAGCTTCGTGCGCCAGTCGTCCAGCAGGCGCCTTCGCCGGCACCGGCATCGCCGTCCATCGCTGTCATGCCGGCGGTGACCGAAGGCACGCCGCTCGCCGACCTCCTTGCCAGGTTCGAGGCCGGGGTCGACCAGCGGCTCGCCGCCACGGGGCGCGTCGTTGTCGATGAGCCCGCGCCTGAGGCGGACATGGCGCTGCGCGAGGCGCTTGATACGCTGCGCCAGCTGTCCGCCGAAACCCGCAAGGCGGGCTGACGGCTACCAGTCCTCTATACTGAGGACCGACAGAACAAGCCGGGCTTGGTCCGCATCCGCTATGACGGCCTCGACCGCCAGGTCCGCGATGACGTGGCCCGGAATCCGGAACTCGGCATCGGGCAGCGCCTGTGCGAGCGCGCCGGTGCGTTCGGCGGCATCGTCGCCACCGACTGCGATGACGAGATGATGGCGCGCGCCGACAAAGGTCGCGCTGCACCATGGCCTGAGGGTCCCCTCGATCAGCACGGCGCCGTCACCGGCCATCGCCACAATGGCGGACACCAGTCGGCCATGGCAGTCGCGCCGGGCAGGCCGGGGCATGGAGGGCCGGATGGACTCGGGCGGGCGCTTGGCGATGCGCAGCCGCCGGCCGGGCGCAATCAGCGGACGCACGCTCACAGCCCGGCTCCCGAGGACGTTCGCGCGCGATGGCTGGAGATGAAATGGTCGATCCGTCGCCGCATCCGATCGGTGGGCTCGCGCCCGCGCCGCATGTCGAAGACCAGGCGCGGATCGCGCACCGCGTCGCGCCCGAAACGGGTGGGCGCCATGCCGCTTTCTCGCAGAAATCTCTCGACCAGGCGCAATGTGTGCAGTTCGCTCGTCATGCTCGCTCATCTCCATCGACTCGTGATAGGATTTTTCCTATTTCAGATGCGAAATCCTACTTGTCTAGGAAAATTCCTTGGAGTAATTGGAAGCATGGAGGACGACGCAGCCCGCCTGGCGCTCGACCGGCTCATTCAGGAGCGCGGGGCGAATTATGGCGCGCTGTCGAAAATGCTCGGGCGCAATCCCGCCTATATCCAGCAATATGTCAAACGCGGCTCACCCCGCAAACTCGACGAGGCCGACCGGCGGACGCTCGCGCGCTATTTCGGCGTCGATGAGCGCGAGTTGGGCGGACCGCAGGATATTTCCTACACAGCGCCCCGGTCAAGCCGGGTCCGCGATGGCGGCGATCTGATCCACGTGCCCCGCCTTGCGCTCGGCGCTTCGGCGGGGATGGGCACATTCGATTCCGACGAACGGGCGCTTGGCGCGCTTGCGTTCGATCCGCGCTGGCTGCGCGATCTGGGCGGTCGGCCGGACAGCCTGTCGCTGATCCGGGTCGATGGCGAATCCATGGCCCCCACGCTGGCGCATGGCGATGATATCATGGTCGACCGCAGCGATGGCGCGGCGCGTCTGCGCGACGGCATCTATGTGCTCCGGCTCGAGGATGTGCTGATGGTGAAGCGCGTGGCGATGACGCTGCGGCGCGACCGCTTTTCCGTGCGCAGCGACAATCCGGCCTATCCGGTGTGGGAGGAGATCGACCCGGCCAGCGTCGATATCGTCGGCCGGGTGATCTGGACCGGGCGGCGGATCGGTTAGCCATGGCGGAGGAAACCCTGATCGCGGCGTGGGAGCCGCTGCCCGCGCTCGCCGTGCTGGAGGAGCGATGGCGTGCGGTCGAGGAAGAGGCATCATTGTGCTTTTTCAATCGGTGGAGCTGGATCGGGAGCTGGCTACGCGCGACCGGCGCGCGGCCCGAACTGCTCGCCGTGCGCGACGGCTCGGGCGCGGAGGTGGCGCTGGCGCTGTTCGGCCTGGCGCGGGAGGCCCGGCTGCTTGGGCGGGTGACAACGCTGCGCCTCAATGAGGCGGGTGATGCCGCGGCCGATCGCGCGTTCGTCGAGTATAACGCGCCTCTGTGCCGCGCGGGGCAGGAGGCGGCGGCAACGCGCGCCATTGCTGCCGCCCTTATGGCGCGTCGCGACTGGCGGGCGCTGCGCCTCTCCGGGGTCGAGCCCAGTGCGCCACTGCTGGCGGCATTGACCGTGCGGCGGCGCGTGCTGGTTGACCGTTCGCCATCCTATCGGGTGGACCTCGCCAGGGTGCGGGATGCAGGCGGGGACTATCTGTCGCTGCTGTCAGCCAACATGCGCGCGCAGATTCGCCGTTCAGCGAAGGACTATCCCGGCAAAGTCACTGTGACGTCTCCGCCCGACGACGCCACCGAGCGCGCCTGGCTGGCGGACATGCGGACGCTGAACGCGGGGCGGCACGAAGACAATGCCTGGGAGGAACCGCTGTTCAGGGCTTTCGTCGCCGAACTGGTCGCCCGGCCCGGCGTCGATCTGATCCGCGTGGCGGCGGGCGATATGCTGCTCGGCTATCTCCTCAATTTCCGGTCCGGCGGGCGGGCGATGAACTATCAGTCGGCCTTCGCGCCGCCGCTGAACGCCAAGTCCAAACCCGGCCTGATGGCGCATGTGGCGGCGGTGCAGCACTATGCCGGGGCGGGCCTGACCCAATATTCCCTGCTGGCGGGCAAGGACCGTTACAAGGAGTCGCTTTCAACCGGCGCCGAAACGCTGGAATGGTGGTCCCTCGAGCGGTTCAGCCCCGCGCTTGAGGCGGAATATTGGCTGCGGCGTCTGCTCAGGCGCTGAGCGTCGGCGCACCCATCAGCCTGCGCGCGATCCGGTAGCCGAGCCGCGCGAGATGCTGCCGCTCGGGCCTCCGGCTCACCGGCACGAGGGGAAGCCGCCGGGCGCGCAGCATATGATTGAAGCCGTGTAGTTCGCTCTCCGCCACGCTGCGCTCGGACCGCCATGTGATCGAGAAGCTGATAGAAACGCCATCGCCGTTGCGCACGAAATGGGGTGCCTTGACCGGCATCAGCACGGCATCGCCCGGCGCCAGCGGCACGTCTGCCGCCTTGGCCATGAATTCGTCCTGCCAGGGCAGGTTGCGGTGGCCGCCGAGGTGGAAATGCTCGCTCTGCGTATCCGGGACCATCGCATCGTCCCCGGCCGGAAAGACGGTCATCACCTTGGTGCCCTGGATTTGGAGAAGGATGTTGTGCTCCGGGTCCATGTGAAAAGGCGTGACGCTGCCGGGCGATGTCAGGAAGACATAGGCCTGTGCGTGCGCCATCGGCCCGGTGCGGGGGGTCACAAGCGGCGCCAGCGGCGCGAGCGCCTCGGCGAGCAGCGCGCCATAGGCGGGATCGCGCTCGACATTCTTGAGCACCATCCAGCTGCCATTTTCGCCGATGGTGCGGATCGTCTCCGCGATGCCGAGCGACGGGCGTGGCGTATCCTCGGGCCTGAGACCGAGCGGCAGTTTGCCGGGATTATACTCGACCCGGTCGGCGGGGAGCCGCTCCGCCAGGGCGGCGATCGCCTCGACCGTCAGCAGCGGGTGGCCGACGAGGCTATGGGCAAGCGGCGCGTGCGCGTCGGGATAGGCGGCGGCGAAGGCATCGAGCGCAGCTTGCGGGAAGGGGGGGCGGTCGGTCATGTACGGCTCCGGCGGAGGAACTGGGCGGCGCGTTCGGCGCCGCCGATGAGGGTGCGACTGGCGCGGGCGCGGGCGCCACGCAGGCCCTGGCGTTTCAGCGCGACGCGATATTGCGCCATGGCGCGGCGTTCGGTCCAGATATGGTCGATCATCGGATGGCCCGGCACCGCGCAGCTGTCCATCCAGTCGGCGCGGCCATCGTCAAGCACCCGGGCCAGATTGTATTTCTGAATGAGGACGCCGGGAGAGAAGGCGGCGAAGGCGGGATCGTAGGCGGTCTTGAAACCGAAGCCGCCGCCGTCGCTCAGGAAGCTCACCAGCATGGCAATGGCCTCGCCATCGCAGTCGAGGCGCAGGAAATCCAGCTCGCCGCGTGCCATGCTCGCCGAGCAGATGGCGGTGAAAAAGGCCGCATCGGCGGGCGTGCAGGCGAGCGCCGTGCCTGCCTCGCCCTTCCATCCCGCCTGTTCCAGCGCCAGAAAGGTGGCGCACCACGCGCCGAGCGCGGCCGGGTCGTCGAGCACATGCCGTTCGATGGTGCCGCGTTCCGCAAGGCGGTTCTGCTTGCGGCGCAGTTCCTTCCGCACCTTGGCATTGAGGCTGGCGGACCAATAGGCCTCGGCATCCCGTTCGCTGCGCAGCATCGCGCGTTCATGGCGGTCGATCTCGACAATCGGCCGGCGCTCCGTGCGGCACAGCGCGAGCAGTGCCCGCGCTGCTGTGGCATCAGGGTCGATGAGGCGCAGATGCAGGAAATCGCCAGCCCAGCGCGCCGCATCCAGTTGCGCGAGTAATGCGGCCCAGCCCTCCGCCTCGCGTCCCTCGGCCAACAGAGGCGCGCCGTAGAAGGCGTGCGGATAGAGCCAGTTGACGCAATGGCGGGCCGGGAAACGGCCATGGCGGGTGCTCGCGGCAACCGGAAGCCGCGCGAAGGGGCCACCCGCATCGCGTGCCTCGATCAGAGACACGGTCTGGCCGGGATCATAGGCCTCCAGCGCGGCGGGAAGCAGGGCAGGGCCGTAAAACACATTGGGGTCGGCGAGGGGCCGCGCGAAGTCCTCGCCCGCGGTGCCTTCACCGGCACGCCACTGATCGACCGACTGCGGTTTCATTCGCCACGCCGTAGCAGCCAATCCTTAGCCGACCGCTAAGCGCGCCGTTACGTGGCGTCGCTCACATAGACCTTGCACGGCCGGATCGCCGCCGGATCGACACGCCCGTCGCCGCGCGCAAACCGGGCCATGTAGCCGCCGGCGACTGGCATCGACTGCACGGCCATCTGGCGATAGCCGACCGCCTCAAGCTCGCATTTGAGCTGGATGGGCGGTGTGCCGTGATGCTGGGTCAGCCTGTCGGCGTCGACGATGATGATCTGCCCGCCGGGCTTGAGTGCGGGCCACAGCCGCCAGAGGAAGGCATAAGGCTCCGCAATCTCGTGATACATGTGGACAAGGAAGATGCGATCGAAGCTGCCGGGCGGGAGCCGAGGGTCGTCGGGCGCGCCCAGCTTGACGGACACGTTGGTCCAGTCCTCCCGGTTCACGCGCCGTCCGAGCGCGTCGATGATTTCGGGCAGGATGTCCTGCGCCAGCACGCGGCCATGCGGGCCAACGCGCCGGGCGAGCCGGACAGTGTAATAGCCCTCGCCCGCACCGATATCGGCAACGGTCATGCCGGGGCGGACGCCCGCGGCGGCCATGATGTGGTCCGCCTCGCGCCGGGCGTCGCGCGCTTCCTCGGTCGACCAGCGGGTCGAGATGATCGGCGCGATCGGCCGGTCGGCTTTCGGGAAGGCGAGGGCGGTTTCGGCCCGGCCGTCGGCATTGTGAACACCCAGCGCGTCGCAGCCCGCCAGCAGCGCCGCCGCGGCGACCACCGGCAGCAGCGCCCATGCCAGCATCAGTCGACATCCTCCACATCGACCTTCTCGCCCGTCACCTTCTGGGAGAGGGCGGCGGCCATGAACGGATCGAGCGCGCCATCCAGCACATCGTCGGGCGAGGTCGAGGTGACGCCGGTGCGAAGATCCTTCACCAGCTGGTAGGGCTGAAGCACATAGGAGCGGATCTGATGCCCCCAGCCGATCTCGGTCTTGGCGGCATAGTCGGTGGACGCCTCCGCCTCGCGCCGCTGGAGTTCCGCTTCATACAGCCGCGCTTTCAGCATGTTCATCGCGGTGGCGCGGTTCTTGTGCTGGCTGCGGTCGTTCTGGCAGGCGACGATGATGCCCGAGGGGACATGGGTGATGCGCACGGCGGAATCGGTTGTGTTGACGTGCTGGCCGCCCGCGCCGGATGCGCGATAGGTGTCGATCTTGAGGTCGGCGGGATTGATCTCGATATCGATATTGTCGTCGATGACCGGATAGACCCAGGCCGAGCTGAACGAGGTGTGGCGCCGCGCGCTGCTGTCATAGGGGCTGATCCGCACAAGGCGGTGGACCCCGCTTTCGGTCTTGGCGTAGCCATAGGCGTTGTGACCCTTGATGAGCAGGGTCGCGGACTTGATGCCTGCCTGCTCGCCAGCATGATAGTCGACCATTTCGACCTTGTAGCCGCGCCGCTCCGCCCATCGCTGATACATGCGCAGCAGCATTTCGGCCCAGTCCTGGCTTTCGGTGCCGCCCGCGCCCGCGTTGATCTGGAGATAGGTGTCGTTGCTGTCCGCCTCGCCCGCGAGCAGGGCGTTGACCTTGTCATGATCGGCCCGGTCGGCGAGGGCGGCCAGCCCGGCCAGCCCCTCGTTCACCATGGCCTCGTCGTCCTCGGCCTCCGCCATGTCGATCAGTTCGACCGTGTCGTTCATCTCGGATTCGATGGCGCGGGTCGCGGAAATCGCGCTGTCGAGCCGGGTGCGCTCGCGCATCACTTCCTGCGCCTGTTTCTGGTCGTCCCACAGCGTCGGGTCTTCGACGCGCGCGTTCAATTCGTCGAGACGCCGCAACGCCCGATCCCAGTCGAGAAAGCGGCGCAGGAGGTCGAGCGCGGCATTGATGCGATCGACATGGGCTTGCGCTTCGGCGCGCATCGACAAGTCTCCGTCAGAACATCCGTCGACCCCGTTGTGGGGGCGAGCGCAGCGGGATGCGATGCCGGGCGGCGAAGGTCAAGGGGTGAGGGGGGTGACGGGCGTGCCGCCGCCCCCCTGATCGCCTATCAGACGAGGATGAAGTCGGCGCTGGTGATCGCCGCGTGGTTGTCGAGAACGGCGATGAGCTTGGCGCCATGGCCGCCCTTGCCGTCGTCGTCGAACCACAGCTTGCCTGTTGCGCTGTCGTAAACGAAGGTCGCGCCAGCGTCGGCGGCCTTGCTGCCATATTCCAGCATCGCGGGATCGAGCGGGCCTGCGGCAAGGCCAAGGGCGGTCGCGTCGAGCTGGATGTGGTCGATCCCCGTTTCGAAGTCGACGATGTGGTCGCCGCCGGTCATCGCGCTGACGAACACGAAGCTGTCCGAACCGATGCCGCCGGTCAGATAGTCCATGCCGTCCCCGCCTTCGAGGATGTCATCGCCCGCGCTGCCGTGAAGGGTATCCGACGAGTCGCCGCCGAACAGCTGGTCGTTGTCGTCACCGCCGTCGACCATGTCGACGCCGCCGCCACCGAACAGGATGTCCTGACCGACGTCGCCGGAGAGGTTGTCCTTGCCGGCATCGCCGCTGAGCAGATCGCTGCCGCGGCCACCCGCGATCTGGTCGTTGCCAGTCCCGCCCAGCAGGCTGTCATTGCCATCCCCGCCGCTGACCACGTCATCATTGCCTTCGCCGTTGATGACGTCATCGCCGTTGCCGCCGGTGAGAATGTCGACACGCCGTGTCCCGCTGATCACTTGACCGGGTTCGGCCACGTCCGTAACCGCGACGGTGATCGACGCTTCGCCGACATGGCCCTGGCCGTCGTCGACCGCCACGTCGATCTCATAGACATTGTCGCCATTGCTGTCGGCCGGGCTCTCATAGTCCGGCGAGGCGATGAAGCTGATAGCGCCCGTGTTGGCGTCAATGGCGAAGAGCGCCCCGTCGAGGCCTCCGGCGATGCTGAAGGTGAACGCATCGCCGTCGATGTCTGTCGCGGTGAGCTGCGCGGCAAGGCCCTGGTTCTCGTCGGCCGAGAAGGCGTTGGGCGAGGTGAACACCGGCGCGCTGTTGGCAAGCGGCTGCAGGTCGCCCGGCGAGCCGATCTCATGGCTGTCATTCACCGCCGTGAAGGCGTCATCGACGCCCGCCACCGACAGGTCGGTCAGAGCCGCGGTGACCGCGCCGCTGGTGTTGATGAACGTGGCGAAGTCCGGGCCGGTCGGCGAAGCGCCGAAGGTGACGCGCGCCTGCTCGACGCCTGCCGCGTTGAACAGGGTAACGCCGTCGCCGCCGGTCGACATGCCGAGGCCCGAGCCAGAATAGTAGCCGACCTTGAGGCCAGCAGGCGGATTGCCGCCAAACCAGGTGCTGATGAGCGCCGCCGCCGTCGCTGCGGTGCCCTCAACGAACACCACCGATTCGCCCACGCCGATGCTGGTCACGCCGTTGAGCGCGAAGGCCGTGGCGAAGCTCGCCGAGCCGTCGTCCATCTTCCAGCCGCTGATGTCGATCGCATTGTGCGTGGTATTGGTGATCTCGAACCAGTCAGCGCCGACGGGGCTGTTGCCGCTCGACCAGGGCGCAACCTCCGAGATGTAGAGCGTGCCGGTTTCGGCAATGGCGCCCGGCGAGCCGATTTCGTTGGCATCAACGGCTGCGGTGAAGGCGCCGTTGACGGCGACAGCACTCAGCGTGGTGAGCGTCACGCCGTCGAGGCCCTCGGCATTGTCGAAAGTGGCGAAAGGCGCGGCAACCGGCGATGCGCCGAAGGACACGCCAGCCATGTGGGCGCCGCCGGAATCGAACAGGTTCACGCCGTCGCCGCCGGTCGACATGCCGACGCCCGAGCCCGAATAATAGCCGATCTTGAAGCCGTCAGGCGCGACGCCGCCGAACCAGATGTCGATGAAGCTGGTGACAGTGGCGGCGCTGCCTTCGACGAAGATGGCGGATTCGCCTGCTGCGAGGCTGCCGACGCCGATCAGCTCGACCGCACTGCCGAAGCTGTTCGAGCCGTCGTCCATCTTCCAGCCGCTGAGGTCGATCGTCGCCTCGCCGGTATTGGTCACCTCGAACCAGTCGGCGCCGACCGGGCTGTTGCCGCTCGACCAGGGGGCGACCTCTGTGATCCGCACTTCGAGCGGTTCGACATGGGTCAGATCGAGCGCGAAGCTGACCGTCCTGTCCGGCGTGGCGCCCACGGTCGTGTCGTCGACGTTGACCACGACATCATAATGCGACTGGGTGAGGGCATCGAGGCTGGTGCCAGCCTTGAGGTAGAGGCCATTGCCCACGATCTCGAACACAGCCGCATCGGTGCCGCTGAGGTAGAGCGTGTTGGTGCCAAGGCCGTCGTCCGTGACGGCGATGGTCGCGAGCTTGATGGCGGACGTGGTGTCGGCATTGTCGCCGAGCGAGGTGATCTCGCCGGTCAGGCTGAGGGCGGTCGGCGCCTGATTGACCGGGGCGGGCACGCCGTTTGCGCTGCCCGGCGAGCCGGTCTCTTCGCCGCTTGCAGAGATGAACGCACCGTTGGTGCCGGCCGTGCTCAGCGTCGAAATGGCGACATGCGTGGTGAGCGACGTGCTGTTGAGCTGCGCGCTGTTGTCGAAGGTGCGGTCGACGGTCGATGCACCGAACGAGACGCTCGCCCGCAGCGTGCCGGTGCTGTCGAACACGTTCACGGCATCGCCGCTGGTGCCGAAGCCGACGCCCGAGCCGCCATAGGTGCCGATCTGAAGACCGGCGGGTGCGGTGCCACCGAACCAGACGTTGACGAAGGAGGAGACGAGCGCGCTGATCTGGGTCGGCGTCGCGGCCGTTGGCGCCTCGATGAAGATGACCGATTCGCCCGCCGCGATGGTGCTGATGCCGCTCATCGCGACCGCGCTGGCGAAGCTGTAGCTGCCGTCGTCCATCTTCCAGCCGCTGAGCGAGATGGCGGTCGAGCCGGTGTTGGTCAGCTCGAACCAGTCGGCTGCCACTGGGCTGTCGCCGCTCGACCAGGGCGCGACCTCGGTGATCGCGAGGCTGCCATCGGCACCCTCGTTGACGATGTTGGTGACGCTCAGCGCGAAGTTGGTGCTGGCGTCCGGCGTGGCGCCTTCGCTGGCATCGTCGACGTTGACGGTGACTTCGTAGGAGGCCTTGGTTTCCGCATCCAGCGTAACGCCCGCCTTCAGATAGAGGCCGGTCGCGTCCACCTCGAACGAGGCCGCATCGGCGCCGCTCAAGGAGAGGGCGTTGGTGCCGAAGCCGTCAGGATCGGTGACCGAGACGCTGGCGACCTTGATGCGGCTGGCGGTGCTGCTGTTTTCGAGGATCGAGGAGACTTCGCCGGACAGGGTCACGGCGGTCGGCGCGCTGTTCACTTCGGACAGCGGCTTGAAAACCCAGAGCTGCGGATGGTCGAAGTCGCCGCCGCCTTCTTCATTGACGATGTAAAGCGTGCCGTCCGGCCCCACGGTCAGCCCCTCCACGGTCATCGCGGCGAGGTCGATGCCGGACGTGGTCGCGGGCGCGGTCAGGTTCAGCGTGCTGATGATGTTGCCCGAGCGGTCAAGCTCGACGATCTTGCCCGATTCCTGGCTGAGCACGAGGATGTGATCGCCATCGACGCCGGTCGACAGAACGGGGTTGCTCGACAGGGCATAGACGTCCGAAAGGTCGGTCGTGCCGACGAGCGCCGGATCGAACAGGTTGGTCGAATTGACGGTTGTCGAGGAGCCGTTGCTGGCGGTGCCGGTCGCGAAATCGACGGTGGTCTGGAACAGGCCGAGCGGATCCTTTTCCTTGACGAGGAGGAAGCCGCCGGTGAGCGGGTCATAGCTGATGCCTTCAAGGCCGACATTGCCGATGTTGGTGCCAAGGTCGACGGTCTGGGCGTTCGCGCGGGTCAGGGTGGTGCCCGCTGCATAGGTGAACTGGACGATCTGGCGGTCGCGCTCCTCGGTGAAGACGAACTTGCCGTTGCCCACATAGGTGATGGATTCGGTGTCGTAGAATTCGGTGCCCTGCGCGCTCGAACCCGAGGCAAGGGTCATGGTGTCGATGAGGTTGCCCTCAAGATCGACCTGCGTGACCGAAGTGCCGCCGTCGCCGATGATGAACAGGGTGTTGGTGTCCCAGTTATAGGTGACGCCGGACGCTTCCTGTCCCAGCAGATTGCCCGAGGGGGCGGTGGTGCGGGTGGGCTCGGGCAGGTCGTAGCGGCCAACCATCACATAATTCGACAGATCCATTGGAATTCACTCCCCTCGAAACAGCACAATGAAGGGGCGCAGCACCTGCAACGTGGCATCCATGATGATGTCGCGTGCGAGCGGGACCGCTCGAATAAGGCTCGTCCCCTGTCCGGGCGACGGTCCTATTAACGATTTGTTAACGAGTTATGACAGTCGCGACAGCGCGGTGTCTCAATAAATGCCGCCCTGCTCCCCGGCGAAGTCCCGGCTCTGCTGCTGGGCCGGGCGGCGCGCCGCCGCCTTGCGATCCATCGTGGCCATCTCGTCGCGCTGGACCGCCCGGCGCGGCTCGGTGTCCGGTTTGAACGCTTCCCAGATGATCCCGGTCTTGGGATCGCTGGTCGGCCAGCCCGAAAAGACGCGCTTGCCGGAACGCCGGTCGACGCGGACCATGCGCATGCCCGGCGGCGCGACGAAGGGGGTCTTGGGCATCCGCTCCAGGATCGGCGTCATCGCCTCCTTCCAGATCGGCGCGGCGATCCGGCCGCCCTGCGCGTAGCCGCCGAGGCTGCGCGGCTGGTCATAGCCGAGATAGACGCCGGCGACGATATCGGGCGATCCGCCCTGGAACCAGACATTCGTGGGGCCGGAGGTCGTGCCGGTCTTGCCGAACAGCGGCCGGTCGAGGTCGCGCAGGACCGTGGCGGTGCCGCGCTGGATCACGCCCTCGGTGATATGGACGACCTGATAGGCGGTCATCGGGTCCATCGCCTGTGCGCCCTCGGGCTGGAAGCGGGGCATGGGGCGCCCGTCCCAGTCGGCCGCGTTGCAGCCGTCGCAGGGGCGCCACTTGGCGGGCCAGATCACCTTGCCGTCGCGATCAAGGACATAGTCCATCACCTTGGGCTCGAGCCTGCGCCCGTGATTGGCGAGCATGGCATAGGCGTTGGTGAGGCGCTCCACCGTCGTCTCGCCCGCGCCGAGCGCAAAGGCAAGATAGTTGGGATAGTCGCCGATACCCATGCGCTTGATGAGGCGATTGACCCGCTCCATGCCGGTTTCCGCCGCGGCGCGTACGGTCATGAGGTTGCGCGACTGCTCGACGCCCCAGCGCATCGTATGGGCGCCCGAGCCGCCGCCATCGAAATTGCGGAAGCATTTCTGGCCGAGCCGGGCGGACTGATAGACGCAGAACGGGCCGTCGACAATGATCGAGGCCGGGGTCATGCCGTGGTCGAGCGCGGCGGCATAGACGAAGGGCTTGATCGTCGATCCCGGCTGGCGCTGCGCCTGCGTCACGCGGTTGTAGGCGGACAGGCGCGAGTCGAAGCCGCCCTGCATGGCGAAGATGCGCCCGGCATGGACATCCTCGATCATGAGCCCGCCCGACACCACGGGCACGGAGCGCAGCGCGAAGGTTGCGGTGCCCGCCGGCTTGACGACGATGAGGTCGCCGGGACTGATGGTGTTGAAGGCGGACGTCGCCGTGCCGCGCCGGGGCATCTGGGCAAGGTCGGCGGGCAGCGTGCCCGTGCGCCCGTTCACGAAGCCGATCTCGGCCGAGGCGGCGCTTTTGTCGAGGACCGCAGCCACCTGCCAGTCCTCGAAATCGACGCCCTTGTTGCTGAGCGCGAGCTGGCCGCGCCAGCCCTTCGACAGGTCGATCTGCCCGACCGGGCCGGACCAGCCGCGGCCCGCATCGAAGCGCAGCAGGCCGTTGCGCAGCGCCTTGGCGGCCTGTGCCTGCATGAAGGGATCATAGGGCGTGCGCACCCACAGGCCGCCGGCATAGACGCTGTTCGGGCCGTCCTCGGCCGTTTCGCCGAACAGCTCGATGAGGCGGCGGCGCACCTCTTCCATGTAATACCCCCCGGCGCGGGCATAGGCATCGCCGCGCGCGCGCACCGTGCCGAGCGGTTCGGCGCGGGCCGCGTCGCGCTCCGCCGCCTTGATGTAGCCATTATCCGTCATTTCGCCGAGCACCCAGTTGCGCCGCTCCAGCGAGCGCGCCAGGCCGTCCTCGGTTTCCGGGCGATAGTTGGACGGCCCCTTGGGCAGGATGGCGAGATAGGCCATCTGTGGCAGGGTAAGTTCGTTCACATCCCTGTCGAAATAGGCGCGCGCCGCCGCCTGCACGCCATAGGCGTTGCGGCCGAGAAAAATCTGGTTGAGGTAGAGTTCGAGGATCTGCTGCTTGGTGAGCGCATCCTCGATCCGCCAGGCGAGGATCATTTCCTTGATCTTGCGGGTGGGCGAATAGGCATCGCCGATGAGGAGATTCTTGGCGACCTGCTGGGTGATGGTCGAGCCGCCCTTGGCGCGCCGCCCGGAGCCGATCTTGCTGACATAGTCGGCCACGGCCCCGAACAGGCCGGGGAAATCGACGCCGTGATGTTCGAAGAAGGTCTTGTCCTCCGCCGAAAGATAGGCGGCGATCAGCCTGGGCGGAAAATCGCTGTACTGGAGCTGCACGCGCCGTTCGCGCGCGAAGCTGTGGACGGGCTGGCCGTTCACGTCGCGAACGATCGTTGGCAGCGGCGGCTGATAGGTGAGGAGCGCGTTGGCATCCGGCAGGTCACGCGCAAAGGCCAGCCAGAAGGCGCCGTAGAGCGCGGCCAACCCCGTCAGGCCATAGACGCTCCAGCGCAACCAGCGCCGGGACCACAAGGCGCCCATGCGCGCGCCGAAGCCGTGATTTCGGAACAGCCGGATCGTCTGCCGGGGGGGTGCGTCATCCGCCATTGTCCGCCCTCTATCGCCTCGCGAAGAAGACGGCAACCGCGCGCCTGACGCCGCGCGCGATGCGCCGCTGGCCTTCGCGGCTGCCGAGGGCGGCCCCGTCGGCGGCATTGCTGATATAGCCCGCCTCAAGCAGCACCGAGGGCGTGTCAGCCGATTTCAGGACGACGAGCGCGGCGAAATGATGCGCCCGCCGCTGGAAGGGAATATCGGGTGCCCCCTCCCGCGCCAGAATCTCGGCAAAGCGGGCTGACGCCGCCATCGTGTCGCGCCGGGCGAGATCTATGAGAATGGAGGATATGGTGGACGTCTGGCCGGACAGGTCGATTCCGTTCAGAATGTCGGCGCGGTTTTCGCGCGCCGCCAACCGCGCCGCCTCCCGGTCCGACGCGGTTTCCGATAGGGTGTAGACGCTGGCGCCGCGCGCCGCATCGTCCTCCGCCGCGTCGGCGTGCACGGAGATCAGAAGGCTCGCCTTGAGCCGCTGGGCGATGCCATAGCGTTCCTGAAGCGCCAGAAAGGCATCGCCGTCGCGGGTCAGCGCCACCCGATAGCGGCCTGTTTTCAGCAGCTCGTCACGGATCGCGCGGGCGATGGCGAGCGTGACGTCCTTCTCCCGCCAGCCGTGGACCGGGTTGACCGCGCCGGGATCATGGCCACCATGGCCGGGGTCAATGACGATCAGAGGGCGGCGCCTGTCCCTCGGACCCTTCACATCGGGCAACGGGATGACAGGCGCGGCCTTCGGGATCGGCGCGGTCAGCATGCCGTTCGAGACAGGCGGCGTTGCCGTGTCGCGCGCGCTGCCGCTCTGGGCGAGCGCCGCGCAGAGGATCAGCGCCGCCAGACGGAAGTGCACGCCGGAAAACATCGCCCTATATTGCGATTTGTCGGGCAAGGTCCATCGCAGAACGTCGCCTGGCGCACATCAAAGTGCAACAAAGTCGTAATCGAACGTTGCGGGCCGACCACCGGGCTGCTAGCGTTCTCTATCCGTCAAGCATTTGCTAACCATTTGCGTGGCACCTCTTGGGGGATGATTGCGACCGCTTGCCGCTTGGGCGGGCGGCGATACAGGTTGATGCTGCATGTGCCATTGTCCGTCCGTCCTTCCGGCCGCTTTCACGCGGACTTCGGCATGGACATTTGACGGGCGCGGCGGCGTGACGAGCCGTTCCGGCGCTGCAGCAGACGCACATTCCTTTCCAACCCAATGGGCAAGATCGCGCCGACCCGGCGCTGCTGCCCGCTTTTCAGACAAAAGTCCGTCCGCACGCCGCGCACTTCGCCGCGCCGGATGGGCTCGGAGATATTTGAATGACAGTTCGTATGTTGATCGATGCGCGCCACCGGGAAGAAACCCGGGTCGCGGTCGTCAAGGGTAACCGGATCGAGGAGTTCGATTTCGAATCCGCCGAGCACAAGCAGCTCAAGGGCAATATCTATCTGGCCAAGGTGACGCGCGTGGAGCCCTCGCTCCAGGCGGCGTTTGTCGACTATGGCGGCAACCGCCACGGCTTCCTGGCCTTTTCGGAAATCCACCCCGACTATTACCAGATCCCGCGCGAGGACCGCGAGGCGCTGCTCGCCGAGGAAGCGGAGCACGCGGCCGAGGAGGCTGCCCTGCGCGCCAACGAGGATGACGACGACGAAGGCGGCCATGGCGACGGCGCCGACATGGACGGCGGCGTCGAGGAGATCGCCCGCCCCGTCACCGAGCAGGACGAGGAAGACGGCGAGGGCGAAGGCGACGCGGAGGGCGAAAACGGCGCCGAGCCCCGGTCGTCCGGTGGCCGCGGCACCGAGCGTGCCGCCGAGGAACTGCGCCGCAAGCGCATGGCGCTGCGCCGCCGTTACAAGATCCAGGACGTCATCAAGCGGCGCCAGGTGCTGCTCGTTCAGGTCGTCAAGGAAGAGCGCGGCAACAAGGGCGCGGCGCTCACCAGCTATCTGAGCCTCGCCGGCCGCTATTGCGTGCTCATGCCCAACACCAGCCATGGCGGCGGCATTTCCCGCAAGATTTCGAGCGCCGCTGACCGCAAGCGGCTGAAGTCCATCATAGCGGACCTGAACCTGCCGCGCTCCATGGGCTGCATCGTGCGCACCGCCGGGCTCCAGCGCACCAAGCCCGAGATCAAGCGTGATTTCGACTATCTCGCCCGGCTGTGGGACGAAATCCGCGAGACGACGCTGAAGTCGAGTGCGCCCGCGCTCATCCATAACGACAGCGACCTCATCAAGCGCGCCATCCGCGACATCTATCATCGCGACATCGAGGAAGTGATCGTGGAGGGCGAGGACGGCTACCGCGCCGCCAAGGACTTCATGAAGCTGCTCATGCCGAGCCACGCGCGCCGCGTTAAGCAATATGCCGACCCCGTGTCGCTGTTCCAGCGCAACGGCGTCGAGGATCAGCTCGCGGCCATGTATCACCCGGTCGTGCAACTGAAATCGGGCGGCTATCTGGTCATCAACCCGACCGAGGCGCTGGTGTCGATCGACATCAACTCGGGCCGCTCGACCCGCGAGCACAATATCGAGCAGACCGCGACCGCCACCAATCTTGAGGCGGCACGCG
>CAZGVX010000010.1:8785-54877 GCA_964529225.1 uncultured Sphingobium sp. | reverse complement strand
TTCCTGCAGGTCGACACGACCAATATTCTGTTCATCTGCGGCGGCGCGTTCGCCGGTCTGGAAAAGATCATCGGCGACAGGCTCGAGGGCAAGTCGATCGGTTTCGGCGCACATGTCGCGGCGCCCGAGGAGCGTCGCACGGGCGAGCTGCTCCGGCAGAGCGAACCGGAGGATTTGCTGAAGTTCGGCCTCATCCCCGAATTTGTCGGCCGGCTGCCGGTGATCGCCACGCTGGAAGACCTCGACATTGCGGCGCTCGTCCAGATCCTGACCGAGCCTAAGAACGCGCTCGTCAAGCAGTATAAGAAGCTGTTCGAGATGGAGAATGTCGATCTCAGCTTCACTGACGATGCGCTGACCGCGATCGCCCGGCGCGCCATTGAACGCAAGACCGGCGCGCGCGGCCTTCGCTCGATCCTGGAGGGCATTCTGCTCGACACCATGTTCGATCTGCCGAGCATGACGGGCGTGGCCGAGGTCGTTGTCGACAAGGATGTCGTCGGCGGCACCAAGGAGCCGGTGCGCGTTTTCGCCGAGCAGCCGCGCAAGGCCGGCGACGCGGCGTGATCCCTTCCTGAGGCGAGGCTGATACCGAAGCTTCCAGTCGGTCGGGTCTGGGGGTGGGGAACAGCCGCGTCTTGCCGCACTGACGGGAAAATGCATGGAAGCCCTGCTCACGTCGACGGCGCTGGTTGCCCTCGCCGAAATCGGTGACAAGACGCAGCTGCTTGCGATTCTGCTCGCGACGCGTTTCAATCGGCCCATGCCGATCATCGCGGGGATCTTCGCCGCGACGCTCGCCAATCATTTCCTTGCGGCGCTCGCGGGCGAACAGGCAGCTGCCTTCCTGGAGGGAAGCTGGTTCCGATATGCCCTGGCGCTGTCTTTCATCCTGATGGCTGGCTGGACGCTGGTGCCGGACAAGGTGGCGGAGGAGGGCGAAGCCCCACGATCGGGGCGCGGGGTCTTCTTCACCACACTCATCGCCTTTTTCCTCGTTGAAATCGGGGACAAGACTCAGGTCGCCACGATCGCACTGGGCGCGCGTTTTCAGGCCGTCATCCCGGTGATGCTGGGCACGACCATTGGGATGATGCTGGCCAATGTGCCGGCGGTGTTGATGGGTGAAGCCATCATCCGCCGCGTGCCCCTCAATGTTGTGCGAATCGCCGCGGCGTTGTTGTTTTTCGCCATTGGGCTCTGGCTTCTGATCCAGACGATGAGCGCGGGGGCGGCTGTTGGTGCGGGCGGGGGGACTTGAACCCCCACGGGCAATGCCCGACGGATTTTCTTACCCGCTACGGCTTTCGCCGCCGGGCGCCCTTATGGCGCGCCGTTTGTGGTCTGGACTATCCCTTCGCCCTGTTCCGAAAACCCGGAATTTAGGCGCTGCCCGTCTAGTCTCTACACCTTCCCGGCCGGGCGGTTTGCCGGACCGGGCTTGGCTCGGGATCACCAGATCAAAGGCTTCCCCGAATTTGGGCAGTTCTACGTCACGGATTTCCCCGCGCGCACTCAAATTATTTCAAGTCCGTTGCGTCTACCGATTTCGCCACGCCCGCACGGCGCGCCACAATGCGCTATAGCGACGCTGGATCGCCAAACCAAGCCCGGCTCAATCGTCTTCGCCCGCGTTGAGCCTGATCCGCATTTCCTTGCCCGGCTTGAAATGCGCGACGCGCTTGGCCGGCACCTGAACCTCTTCGCCGGTCCTCGGATTGCGGCCAAGCCGCGCTTCGCGCGCGCGGGTCGTGAACGCCCCAAAGCCGCGAAGTTCAACCCGTCCCCCGGCGGCCAGGCGATCGACGATGGATTCGAACACGAGATCGACAATCTTGTCGATCGTTTGAGTTGGCAGTCCCGGATTGTCCTGCGCGAGTTTCTGCACGAGTTCCGAGCGGATCATCGCAATGCCTTCCTGCACCGATCTTGTGGTTATGGTCACCCTTGAATCTAGAAATTCCTTGCTACGCCGCGCCCCGAGGCGCTTAGCAAGTTAAAAATTCTAAGTCCCTGATCTTACTATCAGACGCTTGCAATCGTCTGCGGGAATTTTGGCGGGGCCGTTCCAAAGCGGGATTCGTGCAGGAGAACACCCGAATCACGCCACGCGTGATCCGGGTGTCGTATGTCAGGCGGTCAGTTCTTGCTCTTGAGTGCTTCGCCCAGAATATCGCCGAGCGATGCACCGCTGTCCGACGAACCATATTGCGCGACAGCTTCCTTCTCTTCGGCGATCTGGAGCGCCTTCACCGAGAAGTTCGGCTTTTTGCTGCGGTCGAAACCGATCACGAGGGCGTCCAGCTTCTGACCGGGCTGGAACCGCTCGGGGCGCTGTTCGTCGCGATCGCGGCCAAGGTCGGAACGCTTGATGAAGCCGGTCGCACCGCCTTCGCCCGCCTGCACCTCAAGGCCGCCGTCACGCACTTCCAGAACGGTGACGGTGACGGTCTGATTGCGCTGAAGTCCGCCCGCGCCGGCGCTAGCGGCCGCACCGGCAGCACTTGGCCCGCCGCGCTCGAGCTGCTTGATCCCGAGGCTGATGCGCTCCTTTTCGACATCAATGTCGAGCACGACAGCCTGAACCGTTTCGCCCTTGCGGTGCAGATTGAGGGCATCCTCGCCGGAAATACCCCAGGCGATGTCGGACATATGGACCATGCCGTCGACGTCGCCGTCGAGTCCGATGAAGAGGCCGAACTCGGTCGCGTTCTTGACCTCGCCCTCGACCTGACTGCCGACCGGATGTTTCTCGGCAAAGCTCTCCCATGGATTGCTCTGCGCCTGCTTGAGGCCCAGGCTGATGCGGCGCTTGTCCTCGTCGACCTCGAGCACGATCACGTCGACTTCCTGGCTCGTTGAAACGATCTTGCCCGGATGGACGTTCTTCTTGGTCCAGCTCATCTCGGAAACGTGGACGAGGCCCTCAATACCGGCTTCAAGCTCCACGAAGGCGCCATATTCCGTGATGTTGGTGACCATGCCGCTGAGCTTCGCACCGACCGGATATTTGGCGCTCGCGCCCTCCCACGGATCGCTTTCAAGCTGCTTCATGCCGAGGCTGATGCGCTGGGTGTCGCGGTTAATTCGGATGATCTGCACACGGACGGTGTCGCCGATGTTGATCATTTCCGACGGATGGTTGATCCGCTTGTAGCTGAGGTCGGTGACGTGGAGCAGGCCGTCAATGCCACCGAGGTCGACGAATGCGCCATAGTCGGTGATGTTCTTGACGACGCCCTCGATGATCTGGCCCTCGGCGAGATTCTGGATGAGGCCGCTGCGCTGTTCGGCGCGGGTTTCCTCGAGGATCGCGCGGCGAGAGACAACGATGTTGCCGCGGCGGCGGTCCATCTTGAGAATCTGGAACGGCTGCGGAATGTCCATCAGCGGCGTGACATCGCGCACCGGGCGGATATCGACCTGACTGCCGGGCAGGAACGCCACGGCGCCGTCGAGATCGACGGTGAAGCCACCCTTGACGCGGCCGAAGATGACGCCCTCCACGCGGGCGCTTTCCGTGAATTCGGTCTCGAGCCGATCCCATGCGGCTTCACGCCGCGCGCGGTCGCGGCTGAGCATGGCCTCGCCGATGCTGTTCTCGACACGGTCGACATAGACCTCGACCTCGTCACCGACCTTGAGGTCCGCCTTCTGGCCGGGCATGGCGAACTCGCGGAGCGGCACGCGGCCCTCGCTCTTGAGGCCCACGTCAATGACGGCAAGGTCGTTTTCGATGGCGGTGACGGTGCCCTTGACCACGCGGCCTTCAAAGCCGCCGTCGGCGCCGCCGAGACTGTCGTCGAGAAGAGCCGCGAAATCGTCGCGGGTGGGAAATGCCGTAGAGGCCATTCACTATCCTTCAGTTCATATGTTGCTGGCCTGCCGGTTGTCTCCGGCGGTCTTTCAGGCCAAATTGCCGCCCGTGCCGAATGCAGCGGACAGCGTCCGATCGGCGGTGCCGCAGCGCCCCTGATGGAAAAGCGAAAAGGGCGCACGGAATCCCCCGGCGCCTTACCCTGTCATCCTGTGCGATGACGTTCCAACTGAGCGTCCACGAGGGCAATCGCCTCCCGAACGGCGACCTCTATAGTCATGTTGCTCGTGTCGAGCAAGGCGGCATCGTCCGCCTGCCTCAGTGGGGCGGTGCTGCGTCCCGCGTCGCGCGCGTCGCGCGCGGCAATGTCGTGGAGCACAGCCTCCTCGGACACCTGAAGACCCCGCGCGGCGAGCTCCGCATGCCGGCGCCGCGCACGGACTTCTGGCGCGGCGGTGACGAACAGCTTGGCGGGGGCGTCCGGCGCAATCACCGTCCCGATGTCGCGCCCGTCGAGCACCGCGCCCCCTGGCTGCGCCGCGAACGCACGCTGGCGATCGAGCAGGGCGGCGCGCACTTCCGGATGCGCGGACACGGCGGAGGCGGTCTGCGACGCCGCCTCGCTGCGCAGTTCGGGGTCGTGGAGCATCGCCTCCGAAAAGCCACAGGCGGCCAGCGCATCGGCGGCGCTGAACGGATCGGCGCCGTGGCGCAGCACAGCCAGCCCGACGGCTCGATAAAGCAGGCCCGTATCGAGATGCGGCAGGCCGAAATGCGTGGCAAGGGCGCGCGCGATGGTGCCTTTTCCTGAGGCCGCCGGCCCATCGACGGCGATGATCACCGCGTCCGCTTCCTCTGCCACATCGTCCGGGCGAGGCCGAGCAGGGCGATGATCGCCCACACGATCTCAAGCGCCATCGACGCCATGTTGAAGTGCACGGTCAGCGACACGATCAGCAGCAGCGCGCCGATGAGGTTGAGCAGGTTGAACAGCACGAGGTTCATCGGATCGGCGATGTTGCTGTAGGCATAGGCACCGACCATGAGCGCGCTGCCGACCATGCCGATGATGTTGGCGAGATCGCCGGTCACATCATCGCTCCCAGCTCGCCCATCATCGTCTGAAAGGTCGGGAAGCTCGTCGCAATGGGGCGCATGTCGTCGATCATTACGCCGCCCCGGCTGGCGAGGCCCGCGACTGCAAAACTCATCGCGATGCGATGGTCGAGATAGGTTGCGACCGGCTCCCGGCCACCCCTGAGCGCCGCGCCGCCGGTCCCCGACAGGATGAGGCCGCCGGGCGTTTCCTCGACATAGGCGCCGACGGACAGCAGCCCTTTTGCCATGGCGCTGAGCCGATCCGATTCCTTGACACGCAGTTCCTCGAGCCCACACGTCACGGTGCGCCCCTCCGCCATGGCGGCAGCGATGAAGAAAATCGGAAACTCGTCGATCATGCTGGGGGCGATGTCGGGCGGCACCTCTATCCCCCTGAGCGCACAGTGGCGCGCGCGGATGTCGGCGACCGGCTCGCCGCCCACTTCGCGTGCGTTCTGGAACGTCAGGTCGGCGCCCATCGCCTGCAACATCCGGAACAGGCCGGTGCGGGTCGGGTTCATCCCGACATTGCGCACGACTATATCGCTGCCGGGCACCAGCAGGGCGGCGACGATCGGGAACGCGGCCGATGACGGATCGCCAGGCACGGTAATTCGCTGCGGCTGGAGCTCCGCTTCCCCGGTCAGGGAGATCATCCGCACACCATCGGCGTCCGTCTCAACCTCCAGATGCGCCCCAAAGCCGCGCAGCATCCGCTCGCTATGGTCGCGGGTCGGTTCCGGTTCGATGACGCGGGTGATGCCGGGTGTGTTAAGGCCGGCCAGCAACACAGCCGATTTCACCTGTGCCGAGGCGACGGGGAGGCGGTAGGCGATCGGCACGGCAGGCACGAGCCCGCGCATGGTGAGCGGCAGCGTGCCGCCCGGCGATGCGGTGAAGTCGGCGCCCATGCGGGTGAGGGGCTCGATCACGCGACCCATCGGCCGCCTGCTCAGCGACGCATCGCCGATGAACGTCGCGGTCAGCCGGTGGCTTGCGAGAAGGCCCATCAGGAGCCGGGTCGAGGTGCCGCTGTTGCCCATGTCCAGCGCGGTCGCGGGCTGCATCAGGCCGCCAACGCCGACGCCATGGATGTGCCAGATGCCACCATCATCCCGCTCGATGTCCGCACCCATCGCCCTGAGCGCGGCGGCGGTGGCGAGCACGTCCTCACCCTCCAGCAGCCCTTCCACCACTGTCTCGCCGACCGCCAGCGCGCCGAACATCAGTGAGCGGTGGGATATGCTCTTGTCCCCGGGCACGGTTACCGACCCGGACAGCGGGCCGCCTGGCTCTATGGTTGCGGGCGTGGGAGACGGGTTGGCGGATGCGCTCACGCAGGGGATCTCATGACAGGTTTCGGAAAATTCGCGTGCGGCTTTTGACAGCGCGATACGCCTATGGCAAGGCGCTGCCCTTCGCGCGGACCGGGCAAGGTCGCGAGGTCCGCCGCATCGTCAATTCTGGAAGGATTAGACCCCTCTATGGTCAAGCCTGAATGGGGAACCAAGCGGACCTGCCCCAAATGCGCCACGCGCTTTTACGATCTCGGCAAGGATGAGCCGGTGACCTGCATCGCCTGCGGCAATGTCTGGACGCCCGAGCCCGTGCTGAAGTCCAAGCAACCGCTGCCGTTCGAGGAAGCGCCGCAGAAGGCCGCGGCCATCGCCGCGGTCGACAAGGCCGAGGACGACGATCTGGATCTCGACATCGACGTCGATGAGGACGGCGATTCGCCGGACAACGACGTGGACCTCGGCGGCGACGACGATCTCGGCCTCGATGCCGACGACGGGCAGGACGAAGACGAAGCCTGAGGGGCGGGGCGGGGCCGCGCGAAAAGAGCTTGCGCGGTTCCCCCGACCTGACCTAAAGGCAGCGCCTCCGCGCAGGATACCAGAGCCTGCGCCTAAATGGATCGGGGCCGTAGCTCAGCTGGGAGAGCGCTACAATGGCATTGTAGAGGTCAGGGGTTCGATCCCCCTCGGCTCCACCAATTTTTCCTGATGTCGTCCCGTCCCGTAATCCTTGTGGACCCTCGGGGTTCGAATATGTCCTTCTGAATTCCGGCGTCAGCCCTGTGTCTTGTGGGTCGGCGGTGCCGCGCCCGCCTTCTGAATGACAGCATCAACAATGATGCGATCGCCGTTGGAGAAGAGAAGCACCAACGGCAACTTGCCCTTGGCGACGGTCGCGGCATTGATCCCCCACAGCATGACGTGCTTGCCGCCCGGCGCGAACTTTACCTCGCCATGCGCGGGAATGCTCAGCTGCTCAATCCGCGTCATCGTCATCATGCCGTTGACCGTCCTGCTGTCGTGAACCTCCGCCCGCACGGCGGCATCGACTGTCACGCCGCGCAGCGTTACCGACTCCGACCCGCCATGAATGGTGAAATAGGCCGCGGATGGCGCGTTCGGGTTGGGCGAGAGGCGCACCCAGCCGCCGTCCACATAGAGGGGCTGCTTGTTGCACGCGGCAAGCTGAGCGATCATCAACAGGCCCGCCAGCAGGCTCAGAACGAAACGCATATGATCATCATCCTCTGATTTTTGGTGTGTTTCAGGCGCGTAGCGGTTCGAGGGCCGCGCGGCTTACAATAGACTCATAGGTCGCGAACAGCGCCTCGAAATGGTCTTCCTCGGTTCGCGGATGCGCCGCCGCCGCAGCCACATGAGGCGCGTAGTGGCTGCGGCCATTATCAGCGAAGCGATGGATGGCGGCAGCGAGCGCCCCGGCGTCGCGCGCTCTGTAGAGTTCGCCAAAACCCGGCCTGCACTGGTCGGCCGCGCCCCCCGAATCGGGCACGATGATCGGCGTGCCGCTTGCCAGCGCCTCGGCCGGGACCAGGCCGAAGGTTTCCGCCTCGCATCCGTGAACAAGCGCGTCGGCGCTCGCATAAAGGTGCGCCAAGGTGGCGCGATCGCTGGTCGGCGCCATCAGATGAATATGCGGATTGTTGGCGACGGCGCGCACGACCCGCGCCTGCTGCCGGCCGTCGCCGATGATGACAAGGCCGATGGGCCGGTCGAAACTTGCCTTGGTCACGGCGTCAATGACCATCGGCCAGCGTTTCTCCGGCGCATGGCGCCCGACGCCCAGCAACAGCAACGCATCGGATTCGAGCTCGCAGCGTGCCAGCAGCCGGGCGCGCAGCGCCTCATCGCGATGTGCGGGGGAGAATATGCCGGCGGTGACGCCGAGCGGAATCGTCACGACGTGGTGCAGTCCACCCGCCGTCAACCGCGCCGCCAGATTGGCATTGGGGCTGACAATCAGCTGATATCGCTCGTCGAGGCGGCGCAGGTGCCGCCAGAACCAGTCAAAGCCCCGGTCGATCATCGCCTCGCTCGCAACGGGGGAGAACCAGCGATAGGCGTAAGCGGACAGCGGATCGGCGTGCATGATGAGCGCGCGCGGCGCGTCACCCGGCCAGCGTGCGACCATGGCGGCACTGCCCCAGGGCGACGAGGCCTCAACCATGTCCGGCTGCAATCGGGTCAACTGATCGTGCAGGTCCGCCTCATTGTCGAAATAGCCGTAGCGCCGGTCGAGCGGAAATCGCGGCCCCGCGATGGTGAGGAGGCGGCCATGCGGAGTTTCGAACTGAACGCCCGACGATTCGCCGGGCGCGACCACGATCACCTCATGGCCGAATCGGGCGGCCGCGCGCAGCTTCTGTTCCACATAGGTCTTAACGCCGCCGCCCTCGGGCGTGTAGAAAGCACAAATATCGACGATCCGCATGGCGTGCGGAACTTATAGGCTGCCGTCGCCGCGAGCAATGGTTGCGCGGGCGCTCAGGACTATTTGAGCGGCGCGAAGCAGACCAGGCCGCTGCGATACATCATGGTGATGGCGATCCGGGTCGGCCCGGCACCCACCGTCGCCAATGTCTGCTTGGCCTTGGGCTGGCCCCAGCAGACACGCCGGTTGCTCGTTGTGCCGAGCCCGTCGACAGACAGGCCGAACTTGTGATTTGAATCGCGGTCGTGCAGCAGCGCCACCGCGTAAGTGCCCGGTCCCGGTGCGCGGATGCACAGTTGTGCCGGTCCGCTCTGGGGCACGGGGATCTCGGCGCGCCGAAAGGTCTTTCCCGCCATGACGAGGATATTGTCGTCCTGCAGAAAATCCTTGTCGTTGGGCGGATACAGTTCGATCTTCAGCGTGCCCTTGCGGTCCCTGAGGCCGCTGACGTCCACCAGCAGGGCGGGACCCTGTTCGTTCGGCCGACACTGGCCCTCGGCCTTTCCCAGGTCCGGGGAGGTGGCGATATGCGCGGCGAGCAGTATGATCGGGATCATTGGCTGGTTCGTCCTTCCTTGAGCAGGTCGAGGCCCCCTACGATTGCGCCAACCAACAGGTTGGCGGCGAGAAACAGGCTGGCGGTCAGTGCGATGGCGCTGACGATCACATTTTCATGCCCCACCAGAAATACCGCTATGGCGGCGAAGGCGAGATCCTTGTTGGGCAGAAACGGCAGGCGGGAGATCAGCAGGCGCATCGTGTTGAGCAGCAGCAGCCAGACAAGGCTGATCGAGGGCATCATGCACCACCACATATAGGCGACCAGAAACAGGCTCGCGAATATGCGGGTGAGGTGAAGGCCCGTCACGATCCAAAGCTCTCGTGCTGGCAGCGAGAACAGCCGGTTTCGCAACAGCGTGATCACGAGCGAGAGCGAAAGCACGAACAGAATGGACCAGAAAATCCCGTCAAGATGCCCGCTCAGCTTCAGGAGATTGGCAAAAGGCCAGCAGAGCAGGACGAGGAGTAGCGTGACGACGTTGCCCGCAAGCGCAGAGAGGATCGCCACATCCTTGATTGCGCCGAACGGCGCCGTCGTGATGCTGCTGTGGCGCCGCGCCCAGGTATAGAAGTAGACCTCGCCCAGATAGCCGAACAGCAGGTCGTTGCTTACCTTCTTGCGGGCAAGAGCAATGATACCACTGGCTGGCAGGCGCCAGAGCCGCCGGAAGATCAGCCAGTCGAAAATCGTTCCGATGGCGTAGGCGAAAAACGTGCTGATCCAGAAGTCCGCCCGCTTCGGGATCATGTCCTCCATCTTGGTGAGGTCGAGGAACCGGAGCTGATAGATGACCGCGATCAGCACCAGCAACGAAATCGCGGGCCCCACCCAGCGGGACCAATTACGCGACGCGACGACAAGCGGCGCGGGGTCGAGCGGCGCCGGGACGGCCACCGCCGCAACTGACGGGCTGTCCTGGGTCATGCGGGTTGCCCCAGCAGTTCGCCATAGGCGGCAGGGCGGTGGGAACGGAGCAGACGCGCGACCGTCTGGTCGATGCTCTTTTCCAGAGCCGGCACATGCACGTCGCCCGGATGGACGGCGAGGCGAACGACTCGGGCCGCAGCGAGGGTATGACGAAGCACAGAGGCGGCCAGCAGCGACGAAGCAATGCGCCCGCGCGACCGGCTTGCCCAGGTAATCACGGGTCCGCGCGCAAGCTCAACGTTGCTGCGGGCTGGCGACCATATCCGCATATGGTCCTCCGCCAGAGCGAAGCCCTGATCCGCCAGCGCTGCGCGTGCACCTTCGCCATAGAGCCATGCTGGCGCGATAAAGCCAGCGGCCGGCACACCTGTGACATCCTCAACCAGCTTGCGGCCCGCATCCATCCGATGTGCGGCCTCGGCGCGATCCAGACCCAGAAATTCCCCTTCGCCAGCCGTCATATGGCGTGCGCGCATCCTGTCCATCATACCCCGGTGCCGTGCCATATCGCGGTGAAACCAGCCATGAACGAACATCTCCACTCCAAGAGCCGCCCATTCCCGCAGTTTGCCCGAAAAGGCGCTGCCCGCGAGCGGGGCCTCGCCCCAGTGATCGGGCACCACCAGCATGGCAAATCGGTGCCGCCCGGTCGCGGCGACGAAGCGATCGACATGGCGCGTCACCTCATCGGCGAAGCGCGGCCCCGCGTCATGTATCGACAGCAATAACATTCGGTCGGCTGGTTTCATGCAGGCCCATCATGCGGACGTGCGGCGCGCTGGCGCGTTCGCTCTCCATTGAGACGCCGCAACTAAGGTGCGCCTCGATCAGCGTCAATGTGGACGCGGAATGTGGCGGAACGAAGGTCGCCAATATGCTGCTGCCGGATCGACGCACTTCTCGATTGCGGAGCGTTCACGATCATGGGGTTTCGACGAGCCGCCCCGCCGTATCCCGAATGAGCGCAATCATGTTGGGGATGCCCTGGGTGCGGTTGGATGACAGCTGATTCCTGAGATCGAAAGGCGCGAGCGCCGCCTCGAAATCCGTTCCCACCACCTCGGCCGGACTTCTGCCTTCCACGGTCTTGAGCACGAGTGCGATGATGCCCTTGGTGATCGCGGCGTTACTATCCGCAAGAAAGGCGAGGCGACCGTCACCCGTCTGCATCGGATACACCCAGACGGCCGCCGAGCAGCCTCGCACCAGCGTCGCGTCCGTCTTGAGCGCGTCGGGCATGGGGGGCAGTTCTCGGCCCAGGTCAATGAGCAGGCGGTAGCGATCGTCGGCGTCGAGGAAGTCATATTCCTCGCGCACATCCTCAAGGCTGCGGGTCATCGGGCCCCGATACAGGATGTTTGCCCCGCTTGCCCACCCCTTTCCATGCTTGCGCGCAGGGGTCAGGGGTCGATACCTGCGGCGATCGCTTCGAGCTTGCGGATACGTTCGCGCAAGTCAGCGACCTCGATGCGGACCTGGGCCGGGGCGGGCGGCGCGGGCAGGGGCCAGCGCGCCGTCGCGGCGGGGGGCGGCACCATCTCGATTTCAAGGCGGCGCAGGGCCAGCCAGTCCCGCCAGGCGCGAAGGGCCGCAAAGGTGAGCAGCGCGAGCGCGGCAAGCATCGTGCCCGGGCCAGCAATCATGGCGGCAAAATCCAGCGGCATGCGACTGTCCTTCCTCACCCTGCGGACTTGAGTTTCTCGAACTCGCGCTCGAGTGCATAGCTGCTGTCGGTTGCGAGCCGCTCAAGCACGGCCACGCGCTCTTTCAGCGCCGCGAGTTCGACGCGAAGCCGGTCGTTCTCGGCGTTCACCGCTTCCGTTCCGGCCTCGCCGCCGGTGCGACAGGCACGCCAGCCGTGCCGCAGGCCGAATTTTGCCCGGACGATGCTGGCGATCGAGACGATGGCGATGATGGCCACCACCATTTCAAAGGGATTCATGGGCGAGCAATCCTTTCATCCTGATGTCGGTCCGTCAGCGCAGCCGCTCGATCTCGTCGGCGAGACGCTGATTGCGGCTCGTGTAAAGCAGTTCGATGTCGGCAAGCCGCCGGTCGATGTCGCGCATCCGTGAGCCCACATCGCGCGCCGAGCGAGCGGGATTGGACCGAACCCCCTGCCAGAAGCGTTGATCCTCCGCGTTGCCGTAGAGGTCGGCAGGACGATCGTCCGCCAGCCAGGCCGCCAGGAAATAGGCGATCAGCGTCCACGGGAACGCGCCCATCAACGTGAGGAGCACGATACCGACCCGGACCCATGCCACGTCCAGTCCGGTATAGTCGGCGATACCGGCACAGACGCCGAGCCATTTGCGGTTGCGCCGGTCGATATAGAAGCGGGTGCGCCGCGCCTGCATGTCAGTGTCTCCCGTCAAGCGGTTGGGTGTCGGCAGCGGTCGGCGCGCTGCCATGGGGGCGATAGTCGGGATGATCGGCCGCGACGATCCGTTCGATGGTGCGCAGCCGCTCCTCCAGCCGCCGGGCGGTCTCGTAGAGCTGATCGAGCAATGCTTCGTCTTCGCCGGTGAGCGAAGCGGCGGTCTTCCAGCGGGTGACATAGTGCAGGATCACCCAGGGCATACCGACGAAAATGATCGCGACGATAGGAATGGCGAGGAAGGATTCGGACATTCTCAGCCCTCCCTGTCAGCCTGTCGCTGCGCCTTGAGCGCGGCAAGTTCCGCTTCGACGGCGTCGTCCGCCTGCAAGGACTCAATCTCCTCCTCGAGCGTCCGGCCCTGACCGCCAAGCCCCATGGCATCCGCGCGTCCCTCAGCCATGTCAACGCGCCGTTCGAGCATCTCGAACCGCGCGAAGGCGTCCTGCACGCGCTCGCCGGCATAAGCCTCGCGCATGCGCAGGCGATGACGGGCGCTCTCCAGGCGAGCGGCCAGGCCGTTCTGACGCGCCCGCGCCTCGGTCAGCTTGGTCTGCAGCTTGCCGATGTCCTCCTCATTGGCCTTGAGCGACTCGTCGAGCGTCGCGATTTCGGCCCGCAGCTGGTCCGCCATCTGCGCGGCCTTCTGCTTTTCTATGAGCGCGGCCTTGGCCAGATCCTCCCGATCCTTGGACAGCGCAAGCGCGGCCTTGTCCGTCCAGTCCGTCTGAAGCGACTCCAGCCGAGCGATATGCCTGCGCATTTCCTTCTGGTCGGCAATGGTGCGCGCAGCCGAGGCGCGCACCTCGATGAGAGTTTCCTCCATCTCGAGGATGATCATGCGGATCATCTTCGCCGGGTCGTCCGCCCGGTCGAGCAGATCGGTGACGTTGGCGGCAATGATGTCGCGGGTGCGGGAAAAAATGCTCATGTGCTTTGTACTCCTGGAGCAATGATGCGGCCCGGCCAGCGGAAGGGCAAGGGGCTGGTGCCGCCCGCTGGCCGGTCCGGTCAGCCGGCGGGGGTTGCGCCGCTGTTGTTTACCTGTCGCACCGTCCCTTCGATGCGGCGGGCATAATCCTGTGTCCTGCGGTCGGCCTCGGTCCGCGCATCCTGGATGGCGGCGGCATCGCCGGTGGTGCCGAAATGGATTTCCATCATGACGGTGCGCGGTGCGCCGCGCAGGGTAATGGGCAGGAGGGGATAGTGAAGCGTCCGGGCAACCCGCAGCGCCTCGGCGTCCGCCTCGGAACGGCCGCTGGACTTTGCGATCTGTGCGCCGGTGGCGGCGCCGTTCGCGTCGAAGGCGAGGGCGAGCGTCACCGTCCGTCGGTCGGTGACGCTGCCGGGGCTGCGCAGTGTCGCGTCGATCCGGTCTTCGACGGCAGCCTGCCAGTCGCCGATCGTCACAGGCGCCGGCGCGGCGAGGGCGGGCGCCGCGATTGCTGAGAGCGCCAGGGCGGCAGTGACGAGGGCAGTGCCGGAGCGAACAATGCTGGAAACGGTCATGGTGAAACTCCCTGTTTGTTAGCGCCCGCAACGGGCGATGCCCCGTGCTCTGCCAAGATCGTGCCAAACTCGAAAACCTGCACAATTGCGTCCGTCTGATCGGGGCAGGGGTGCCCGCCGCCATATAACTTGCCATTATTTAGTGAAATGTGCTAACTAGTGGGCATGAAGTCGGACCAACTGATCGGGCAGTCGCTCGAGTTTCTGGAAACCGTCGAACTCGCCAGCCGTGCGAGTGCGCTCGATCGACCCGTGCTGGTGCTGGGCGAGCGTGGCACCGGCAAGGAACTGATTGCGGAGCGTCTCCACCGCCTAAGCCCGCGTTGGGATGCTCCGCTGGTCGTCATGAACTGCGCCGCGCTTCCCGAAACGCTCATCGAGGCGGAGCTGTTCGGTCATGAGGCAGGCGCCTTCACCGGCGCGGCGCGTGCGCGGACCGGACGCTTCGAGGAAGCTGACAAGGGCACGCTGTTCCTTGACGAGCTTGGCACGCTGTCGATGGCGGCCCAGGAACGGCTGCTGCGGGCAGTCGAATATGGCGAAGTCGCCAGAATTGGTGCCTCCCGACCGCGTCAGGTGGATGTCCGCATCATCGCCGCAACCAATGAGGATCTTCCCCGCGCGGTGGAGGAAGGCCGCTTTCGGGCCGATCTCCTCGACCGGCTCTCGTTCGAGGTAATCTGCCTCCCGCCCCTTCGGGCACGATCAGGCGACGTGCCGCTGCTGGCCGACCATTTCGGCCGCAGAATGGCGAGCGAGATCGGGTGGAGCAGCTGGGCCGGTTTCCACAGCAACGCCATGGAGAGGCTGGTTGCCTATCCGTGGCCGGGCAACATCCGCGAACTGCGCAATGTGGTCGAGCGATCGGTCTATCGCTGGGAGATGCCTGATCGGCCGGTCGAACGAATCATCTTCGATCCCTTCGCCTCGCCCTGGCGCGCGGAGGCGAAGCCCCAGACCAGTCCCCCCCGCCCCGGAGAGGGATCGCCCGACCCCGAAAGCGCGGTCAGCGACCTTCGCGTCGCCGTCAGCGCCTACGAGGGCGCGATCCTGTCCGATACGCTCGCTCGTCATCGCCACAATCAACGAGCGGCGGCCGCGGCACTCAACCTCAGCTATGACCAGCTGCGCCACGCGCTGAGGCGGCATGGCCTGCTTGGCAACCGCTCCGGCGGGGTTGACTGATGGGTCGTCATTCTCTCATCGAAACTTCCTGAGAGCATGATCGGCATATCTGATTGGCCTTCGTCGCCGAATGCGCCAAAAGGACTGCCGCGTTGAACCATCGCTGGCCTTGCCCGTTGGGCTGGGCAATCAAAATCTGGAGACGGAGACATTCCATGGCCTTCACCCTGCCTGACCTGCCCTATGCCAAGACCGCCTTTGGCGATCTCATCTCCGAGGAAACCTTCAACTATCACCATGGCAAGCATCATAATGCCTATGTCGTGAAGGCGAACGAACTTGTCGCCGCTGATCCCGCGCTTCAGGGCAAGTCGCTGCTCGAGCTGATCGCCATCGCCAAGGGTGGCCTGTTCAACCAGGTCGGCCAGATCTGGAACCACAGCTTCTACTGGATGGGCCTGACCCCCGAGAAGAAGGAGCCGACCGGCAAGCTCGCCGACCTCATCACCGAGGGTTTCGGTTCGGTCGATGGCCTTGTCGACAAGCTCAAGGCCGAGGCCGTCGGCCACTTCGCAAGCGGCTGGGCCGCGCTCAACCTGGAGGGCGGCAAGCTCGTCGTCACCTCCTACCATGACGCCGACACGCCGGTCGCGCACGGCGCTACGCCGCTGTTCATTTTCGACGTGTGGGAACACGCCTATTACATCGACTATCGCAACGCCCGCCCGGACTATGCCGGCAAGCTGCTCGCCAACTGCATCAACTGGGACTTCGTGGCCGAGAATCTCGACGGGCAGGGCGCGGCGCGCGCCGATCAGCCGGCCTGACCCGACTTGCACCACGACGACCATGACGACGACGAGGGCCGGCACGGCAAGGTGCCGGTCCCCGACGACGTCGCCGACGCCATCCGCACGCTGATCCGCTGGGCAGGCGACGATCCCACGCGCGAGGGTCTGATCGACACACCGAAGCGCGTCGCGCGCGCCTGGCGGGAATATTGCGAGGGCTATCTCGAGGACCCCGCCTATCATCTCAGCCGCATCTTTCACGAGGTGGGCGGCTATGACGAGATCGTGCTCCTCAAGGATATCCCCTTCCAGTCCGCCTGCGAACATCACATGGCGCCCATCACCGGCAAGGCGCACATCGCCTATTTGCCGGGCGAGCATGTGGTCGGCATCTCCAAGCTGGCGCGGGTGCTCCACGGCTTCGCGCGACGGCTCCAGGTGCAGGAACGGCTGACCGCCGAGGTTGCCGACTGCATCTGGGACAATCTGAAGCCCCTCGGGGTCGCGGTGGTGATCGAGGCGACCCATGGCTGCATGACCGGCCGGGGTGTGCGCACCCCCGATGTCATCATGAAGACCAGCCGGATGATGGGCATCTTCCGGACCGACGAGAAGAGCCGCAAGGAAGTGCTCAGCATGATGGGCCTGTGACCGGGGCGCCGCTGGCACTTGTGACCGGCGGGCACCGGCGACTCGGCGCGCGGATCGCGGAAGGTCTGGCGCGTGCGGGCTATGCGGTCGCGATCCATGGCGCGCATGATGCCGCCCCCGACGCCGCGCTGGCCGGGACGCTGACCGCGACCGGCGCCGAATGGGCCGGGTTTGTCGCCGACTTTGCCGAGCCAGGCGCGGCGACGCGCCTGTTCGTCAATGTCACCGCGCATTTCCGCCGCGCCCCGATGCTCCTCGTCAACAGCGCGTCGCTGTTCGGTCAGGACCGGATCGACAGCGTGACCGAGGCGGACCTTGCCGCCCATGCCGCGATCAACGCCGGGGCGCCGGCGATGCTGACGCGGGCGTTCGCCGCAGCGTGGAGCGCAGTCGCGCCGGGCGAGGCGGACCCGGCGATCGTCAACATGCTCGACCAGCGGCTTGCCCACCCCCATCGCGATCAGCTTGCCTATACCCTGAGCAAGGGCGCGCTGGCGACCTTGACCCAGGCGAGCGCGCGGGCGCTGGCACCCCATGTCCGCGTCAACGCTGTCGCGCCGGGCCTCACGCTGGCGACGGAGGACTATGATGCCGGACAGCTCGCGCGGCTGGCGGACATGATGCCGCTCGGCCGGTTGCCGGAGCCGGAGGCGGTGGCCGAGGCGGTGCTTTACTTCGCGCGGGCGCGCGCGGTGACCGGCCAGCTCCTGTGCGTGGACGGCGGTGCGGCCATGGTGGCGTGGGACCGCGACTTCATGGCGCTGGGCGGGGATTGAACCGCCGCGGGAGCCGGGCGCGGCCGCGACAATGGTGCTCCCAAAAGTTGCAAAAGTTACACCCTATTTGAAAAGTTTCTCTGCCCCGAAGGGTCGATACCTGCGGCCCCGGATGGGCGAGAGGCGCGCGCTGAGGGGCCGCCCCGGCGCATTGGGCGGCGCGTTGGGTCATAACGTTGCAAAGAGCCGCGCGAGGCCGTGGCATGGCAAAGGGGCTGTAGGAAAGGGCGCACAAGCGTCAAAACAAAAACCCGCGTGGAGCAGTCTCCACGCGGGTTGGTGTCTGTTCGGGCTTCCCGCCTGCGCAGGCGCCCATAGCAATCAGATCAGGCCTCAGCGTCCTCCGCGGGAGCTTCGTCGCGCTCCAGCGCGATTTCGCCCGGCTCGGCGTTGGGATCATAATCCTCGGTAAAGCCGCTCTCTTCCTTCTCGAACATCGCCGCCATGACGTCGACGCCGTCCTTCTGCAGGTCCGCTTCCTCCGGCGAGCGTGCGACGTTCACCTGGATCGTCACCTGAACCTCCGGATGGAGCGACACGCGCACGTCGAACAGGCCGATGGTCTTGATGGGCCGCTCAAGGACGATCATCGCCTTGTTCACGACCTTGATACCGTCGGCATGGAGCGCATCGACGATGTCGCGCACCGACACAGAACCATAAAGCTGGCCGGCGTTGGACGACTGGCGGATGAGGACGATCTGCTTGCCCTCGACCTCGCCCGCCGACTTGGCGGCGTCGTCGCGGCGGGCCGCGTTCTCGCTCTCGATGCGGGCGCGGTTGGCCTCGAACACCCGCTTGTTGGCGGTGTTGGAGCGCAGCGCCTTCTTGTTGGGCAGGAGATAGTTGCGGGCATAGCCGTCCTTGACCGACACGACATCGCCGATGCCGCCCAGCTTCTCGACCCGCTCCAGCAGGATGATTTCCATGGGCTCGGCTCCTTACTTCACGATGTAGGGCAGAAGGCCCAGATGGCGGGCGCGCTTGATGGCCTGGCCCAGTTCGCGCTGCTTCTTGGCGGAAACAGCGGTGATGCGGCTCGGCACGATCTTGCCGCGCTCGGACACGAAGCCCTGCAGCAGACGCACGTCCTTATAGTCGATCTTCGGCGCGTCCTTGGCGCCAAAGGGGCAGCTCTTGCGGCGGCGGAAAAAGGGTCGTCCCATCGTCTGTGCTCCTTATTCGCCGTCGGCCATGTCTTCACGCTCGCGGCGCGGGCCGCGATCGCCGTCCCGGTCGCGCCCGCCACGGCGGTCGCCGCGATCACCACGATCGCCGCGCTCGCCCCGGTCGCTCTTGCGCATCATCACCGAGGGACCGGACTCCAGCGCGTCGACGCGCACGGTCATGTAGCGGATGATGTCCTCGTTGATCTGGGTCTGGCGCTCCAGCTCCGCGACGACCCCAGCGGGCGCGTCGATGTTGAGCATCACATAATGCGCCTTGCGGTTCTTGGCGATTTTGTAGGCGAGCGAACGAAGGCCCCAGGTCTCGACCTTGGTCACCTTGCCTTCCATCGACTCGACGATTTCTGTGGCGGTCTGCGCCAGCGCGTCGACCTGGGCCTGAGCCAAGTCCTGACGCGCAAGAAATACATGCTCGTAAAGAGCCATGTTCAACTGTCCTCATTTTGGCCGATTGCTGACGGGCGCCCGATGCGCACCGCCCCTCCGGCTGTCGTCCGATAAGCTTCCACCCGCAGGCGGAAGGCGCGCCTATGACGAAGATTGTGGACAAAAGCAAGCCTTGGCTTGTCTCGGCGGGGCCGGGGAACTAGTCCCGCGCCAATCGAAAAAAGCAGAGGACAGACAATGCGGGCCTTCATCTTTCCGGGACAGGGCAGTCAGGCGGTCGGCATGGGCGCGGCGCTGGCCGAGGCATCGGCCCATGCGCGCGAAGTGTTCGGCGAGGTCGACGAGGCGCTTGGGCAGAACCTCTTTCGCCTGATGCGCGAGGGGCCGGAGGCCGAGCTGACCCTGACCGAGAATGCCCAGCCAGCGATCATGGCCAACGCGATCGCCACCCTGCGCGTGGCAGAGCGCGAGGGCAATGTGCGCCTGGCTGACAAGGCGCAGTTCGTCGCCGGCCACAGCCTTGGCGAATATACGGCGCTGTGCGCGGCGGGGGCGCTCGATCTGGCGACCACGGCGCGGCTCCTGAAGCTGCGCGGCCGGGCGATGCAGGCAGCCGTGCCCGTGGGCGAAGGGGCGATGGCGGCGCTCCTCGGCGCGGACATCGAAAAGGCAGAGGCGCTGGCGGCGGCGGCCGCGGCGGGCGAGGTGTGCGCCGTCGCCAATGACAATGATCCGGGCCAGGTCGTCATTTCCGGCCACAAGGCGGCAATCGAGCGCGCCGTGGCGCTGGTGAAAGAGCATGGCATCAAGCGCGGCGTGCTGCTGCCGGTGTCCGCGCCCTTCCACTGCCCGTTGATGCAGCCCGCCGCCGACGCCATGGCGGAGGCATTGGCGGGGGCGCCGCTGATGGCGCCGGTGGTGCCGGTCTATGCCAATGTGCTGGCCGCGCCGATCGCCGTCCCGGACGAGGTCCGCGCACGGCTCGTCGAACAGGTGACGGGCCGGGTGCGTTGGCGCGAAAGCATCGCCGCGATGTGGGGCGCGGGCGTGACAGACTTCGTCGAATTCGGCGGCAAGGTGCTGGGGCCGATGGTCAAGCGCACCGCCCCCGATGCCGGGGTGGCGAGCATCGTGACGATGGACGACATCGAGGTGCTACTGGCGGCGTTTTGAGGAGACGGAAGACATGTTCGACCTTACAGGAATGACGGCGCTGGTGACAGGCGCAGCCGGGGGCCTCGGTTCCGCGATCGCGCGGGCGCTGGCGGGGCAGGGGGCAAGGCTGGCGCTGTCGGGCAGCAACGCCGACAAGCTGACGGCCTTTGCGGCGGAGCTGGGTGACGATCATGTCGTCGTGCCGTGCGACCTGTCTGACCCCGCCGCGACCGATGCGCTGGTGCCGCAGGCGCTCGACGCGCTGGGCGGCACGCTCGACATCCTCATCAACAATGCCGGCGTCACCCGCGACAACCTCATCCTGCGCATGAAGGACGAGGAGTGGGCGAGCGTGCAGGCGATCAATCTGGAGGCCGCCTTCCGCCTCATCCGGGCCGCCGCCAAACCGATGATGAAGGCGCGGTTCGGGCGCATCGTGTCGATCACCAGCGTGGTGGGGGTCACCGGCAATCCGGGTCAGGCCAATTACGCGGCATCCAAGGCGGGGCTGATCGGCATGTCGAAAAGCCTCGCGCAGGAACTGGCGTCCCGCAACATCACCGTCAACTGCGTGGCGCCCGGTTTCATCGCCTCGGCAATGACCGATGCGCTGGGCGAGGCGCAGAAGGCGGCGCTGCTCACCCGCATCCCCATGGGCCGCATGGGCGAAGGCGCGGATATCGGCGCCGCCGTCGCCTGGCTGGCGAGCCGCGAGGCGGGATATGTCACGGGCCAGACGATCCATGTGAACGGCGGCATGGCCATGATCTGATCGTGGCGCAGGGCCACCCAATAGCCCTCTTGCACCGCCGCCCCCTTGGCTCTAACGCAGGGCCAACAAATGGACGCTTAAAGAAGGACCATCCATGAGTGAGACCGCGGATCGCGTGAAGAAGATTGTCGTCGAGCATCTCGGCGTCGAGGCTGACAAGGTGACGGAAGACGCCAGCTTTATCGACGACCTGGGCGCCGACAGCCTCGACATCGTCGAGCTGGTGATGGCCTTCGAAGAGGAATTCGGTGTCGAAATCCCCGACGACGCCGCCGAAAAGATCGCAACCGTCAAGGACGCGATCGACTATATCGACAGCAAGCAGTAAGTTTGCGCCGCCCGCGCGGTCCGGCACGCCGGGACCGCCCGGCGATGCGACGATCATGCAGGGCGGTTCTCGGGCTCCGGCTTGGTCCAGGGCAGGGGAGCCGCCTTTCTTGATCGTGATGGAATGACAGGAGCAGGAGCAGCCTATGCGTCGTGTCGTGGTGACAGGTCTGGGCATGGTGTCGCCGCTGGGCGGCGATGCGGAAACCAGCTGGCGCAACATCATCGCCTCGCGCTCCGGTGCGGCGACCATCACACGGTTCGACGCAACGGATTTCCACACCAATTACGCCTGCGAGGTGAAGCCTGCCGGTCATGAATATGGCTTCGATCCCAATGTGCGGGTCGATCACAAGGTCCAGCGACAGGTCGATCCGTTCATCGTTTTCGGCATAGACGCCGCCGGGCAGGCACTCGAGGACGCGGGCCTGACCGACATGAGCGAGGCCGACAGGCTGCGCGCTGGCTGCTCCATCGGGGCGGGCATCGGCGGACTTCCCGGCATAGAGAGCGAATCGCTGGTCCTGGCCGAGAAGGGACCGAAGCGTGTCTCCCCGCATTTCGTCCATGGCCGCCTCATCAACCTCATATCCGGGCAGGTCAGCATCAAATATGGCCTCATGGGACCAAATCACGCGGTTGTGACCGCCTGCTCGACCGGCGCGCATTCGATCGGAGACGCCGCGCGCATGATCGCGATGGATGATGCCGACGTGATGCTGGCCGGCGGGGCAGAGGGTGCGATCTGTCCCATTGGCATCGCGGGTTTCGGCCAGGCGCGGGCACTTTCCACCGGCTTTCGCGATGATCCGACCAAGGGCAGCCGCCCCTATGACCGCGACCGCGACGGGTTTGTCATGGGCGAGGGCGCGGGCGTTGTCGTGCTGGAAGAATATGAGCGGGCCAAGGCGCGCGGCGCGAAAATCTATGCGGAGGTGATCGGCTACGGCCTTTCCGGCGACGCCTATCACGTCACCGCGCCGCATCCGGAAGGTTCGGGCGCTTTCCGGGCGATGGAGATGGCGCTGCGCAAGTCCGGCCTCGCACTCACCGACATCGACTATGTGAACGCGCACGGCACCTCGACGCCGCTCGGCGACGAGCTGGAGCTGGGCGCGTTGCGGCGCCTGTTCGGCGATTCGATCGGTGGGCTCTCCATGTCTTCGACCAAGTCCGCCATCGGCCACCTGCTCGGCGGCGCGGGTGCGGTCGAAAGCATTTTCTGCATTCTCGCGATGCGCGATCAGATCGTGCCGCCGACGCTCAACCTCGATAATCCGAGCGAAAACTGCGCGGGCGTCGACCTCGTCCCCCACGTTGCCAAGGCGCGCAAGGTCAAGGCCGTGCTCAACAACAGCTTCGGCTTCGGCGGCACCAATGCCAGCCTCGTGATGCGGGCCGTCTGAGGCGGGCGCGATGCGGCGGATCGCGCTAGCCATTCTCGCCGCGGCGCTGGTCGCGCTGGCTGCCGTCGCCGGCAATTTCTATCATGGCTGGGCGGGCGAGGGACCGCTGGTGAGCGGTCGCGCGGTCGTTGTGCCGGATGGCGCGACCCTGAAGAGTGCCGCCCGCATCCTGAAAGGCGCCGGGGTCGTGCGATCCGCCGACGCCTTTTATCTGAGGGCGCGGCTGTTCGGCGGCGACGCGCCAATCAAGGCGGGCGAATATGCCATTCCTGCCCATGCCAGCGCCCGCGACGTGCTGGCGATTCTGCAGGGCGGCAAGGTTGTGGTCCGCCTGATCACCATACCGGAGGGCATGCCGTCCATATTGGTGGCCGAGCGATTGCAGGCGGTGGCGGACCTGACGGGCACGGTCGGCATACCCGCCGAAGGATCGGTGATGCCTGACAGCTACGCCTTCGAGAAGGGCGAGGCGCGCGCGGCGGTGCTCGCCCGTATGCAGGCGGCGATGACAAGTTTTCTTGCGAAGGCCTGGGCCGATCGCTCACCCGATGCGCCCGTCCGCACGCCCGAGGAGGCGCTGACCCTCGCCTCGATCGTGGAGAAGGAGACCTCCATTCCGGCTGAGCGGCCGATCGTCGCCGGCGTCTATGCCAACCGGCTGCGGCAAGGCATCATGCTCCAGGCCGACCCGACGATCATCTATCCGATCACGAAGGGCAAACCGCTGGGACGGCGCATCCGCAAGTCCGAGATCGCGGCCGTCAACGACTATAATACCTACGCCATGACCGGCCTGCCCAAGGGGCCGATCGCCAATCCGTCCCGCGCGTCGATCGAGGCGGTGCTGAATCCCGCGACGACCAGTGCGCTGTTTTTCGTCGCCGACGGCAAGGGTGGCCATATCTTTGCCGACACGCTTGAACAGCAAAACGAGAATGTCCGCAAATGGTTCGAGATCAGGCGCCGGCGCGGCGAGCTTTAGAACGGTTTCCGGCCAGCTCGCCCTGTGTCCGGCTCCTGACCAGCCGCCTTCCCGAGGCGATCGGGATGATACGGCTCGATGGGAACCGCTCTAACGCTGCACCTTTGCCGCAAACCAGAGCTGAAGCAGCGCGAGCAGCAGGATGAAAGCCGGAAATGCCGCCGTGCCCCAGCCGCGCATGGCGATCATATCGGTGGCGAGGAACGTCCGGCCGAACTGCACAATGATCCCGCCCAGCGAAAACAGATAGAAAATGACGGCCAGACGGCTGCGGACAAACAGCGCCAGCGACCCGAGGAGGCCGCCGAAAATGGCGACGGCATAGGCGCCCCACGCCCAACCCGGCATCGTTGCGAACTGATGCGCCTGATAGGCGTCCGTTTTTGCGAGCGCATCGAGGTCCATCGTCGCCTGCGATACAAGGGCGACGACTCCAATGAGATTCCAGAGCAGAAACAGGATGGCAACCCAGACAGCGCCGCCCGTCAAACGTCCCGCGATACGCATTCCCTGTATCCCCCCCAAACGTGATCGCGCAGAGCCTAACGGCCCGCACAGCTGCTGGATAATCGCATCCTTCATTCACAGAGGCCGGTTTATGTTGTTTTACAAATGACGCACTGCGGCGTTACGGGCGTTTATCCGCAAACGTTCAACCAAGGAGTGACCATCATGATTGGCCGCAATGTTCCCAATGTCTGCCTGAAAACCCGCGTGCGCGACGAAAGCGTAGGCGGTCCCAACCCGTTCCGCTGGGAAAATGTCCAGACCGGCGACCTTTTCCAGGGCAAGCGCGCTGTCGTGTTTTCGCTGCCCGGCGCCTTTACCCCGACCTGTTCCAACGAGCAGTTGCCGGGCTTCGAGCGCCTGTATGACGAGTTCAAGGCCGCTGGCGTCGACGAGGTTTACTGCATTTCGGTCAATGACGCTTTCGTGATGTATCAGTGGGGCAAGAGCCTCGGCATCGAAAAGGTCAAGCTCCTGCCGGATGGCTCGGGCGACTTCACCCGCCTCATGGGCATGTTGATCCGCAAGAACCATGTCGGGTTCGGCGACCGTAGCTGGCGTTATGCAATGGTTGTCGAGAACGGCAAGATCGTCGCCTGGTTCGAGGAGCCGGGCATCAACGACGACGGTCTGCACGGCGATCCCTATGGCGAGAGCGCGCCCGAGCCGGTGCTCGCCTGGGTCAAGGACCATGCCGCCGTCGCGGCCTGATTGCAGCAATAGCATCGGGATGGGGACTGCGCCGCTCATTCTGACGGCGCAGTTCTCCCCCGCGGACCAGGCATGGGCCGACTCGCTCCGGCGGGATCATTTCCCTCCGGAGCGTAATTTTGTCCCGGCCCACATCACCCTGTTCCACCATCTCCCGCCCGGCTCGCTTACCGAGCTTAAGCGGATGCTCGCGACGCAGGTGCGGAGCGATGCGCCGCCTGCGCGGATCGACCGGCTGCTGTCCCTGGGCCGGGGGGTGGCGCTGCACGTCGACTGCCCCGGACTGGTTGCGATCAGGGCGGCGCTGTCGGACCGGCTGCATGGCCTGCTGGTCCCGCAGGATCAGGCACAGCCACGCCTTCACATCACCGTCCAGAACAAGGTTGCGCCGGAGGTTGCGCGCGCGACGCTGGACCGGCTCGAGCGCGCGATCCGGCTTCCCCGGCCCCTCGCGATCGCCAGCCTCAATCTGTGGTATTATCGGGGCGGGCCATGGGAAGCGGCGGCGCGCTACCCCTTCCGGGGATGACGCTCCCGCGCGCAGGTCAGAACACCGGCATGTTTGCCGGGTCATCCGGGTCGGCCTTGGGGGTAGACGGCGTGTGGATGCCGCATTCCACCTTATCCCAGCCGCGCCAGCGGCCCGCGCGCGGGTCCTCGCCCGGCAGCACCTTGGACGTGCACGGCTCGCAGCCGACCGACAGATAGCCCTGCGCCTCCAGCGGATGGCGCGGCAGATCGTGCGCGGCGAAATAGGCCTCGAGATCGTCCTTGGTCCAGTCGCCGAGCGGATTGAGCTTGAGGCGGCCGTCTTCCACCTCGAAGCGCGGAAGATTCTTGCGCGTGACCGACTGGAATGCCTTGCGGCCCGAAATCCAGGTGTCGAGCCCGTCCTTGGCGCGGGCGAGCGGCTCGACCTTGCGAATGTCGCAGCAGCCATCGGGGTCGTAAGACCAGCGCAGGCCCGTCTCGTCCTTCCGGGCCAGCACATCGGCGAGCGGCGTCACCGTGCGGCTGTCGGTGAAGCCGAAGCGGCGGATCAGTTCATCGCGATATTCAAGCGTTTCCGGGAACATCTTGAGCGTATCGACGAAGATCACCGGCACGCTCCTGTCCGCCTCGGCGACGAGATGCAGCAGCACGGCGCTTTCGGTGCCAAAGGAGGAGACGACCGCGACCCGGCCCAGCGTCCCTTCCGCAAACAGCACTTTCAGCATGTCGAGCGTTTCCACACCCTCGAACCGGGCATTGAGCGCGTCGGCATCGCCCTGCGTAAAGGCGGGGCGAACGTCGATGAGGTCGAGTTTGCGGGCGGCGGACTGGGGCATGGTCTTAGCCTCCATGGCGCAGCGCCCAGATGGGCTGGGCGGTATCTGCGGCCTTCTGATAGGTTTCGGGATAGCGGGCGAGGGCGCCCTCGAGCGCCACCGGGTCGAGCGGCTGGGCAGGGGCGAAGCTGTCGAAGCCGCAGCGGCGCATGAAGGCGACCTGATCGACCAGCACGTCACCCACCGCGCGCAGTTCGCCCGTATAGCCTGCCTCGCGCAGGATGCGTGCCGCCGAATAGCCGCGCCCATCGCCGAACACAGGGAAGTTCACCTCGACCAGCGAGAGGCGCTCGAGATGCGGAAGGAGCGCGCGCGCATCGTCGCCCGGCTCGATGCGGACGGCCGTGGCGTTGGACTGGCCGACAAAGGCGTCAACGCTCACGGCCGGTTCCTGCGTGGGGGCGGCGCCGTCACGGAAAGACAGGACTTCAACCATAGATCGCCTCCTTGAACGGGGCCATGCCAAGCCGGCGATAGGTGTCGAGGAAGCGTTCCCCATCCTGCCGTTCCCGGAGATAAAGGTCGGTGGTCCGCTCGATCGCGTCGACAATCCCGTCCTCCGAGAAACCGGGGCCGGTGATCTGGCCGAGCGAGACATCCTCCGCGCCCGACCCGCCGAGCAGAAGCTGATAGTTTTCGGTGCCCTTTCGGTCGACGCCGAGGATGCCGATATGGCCGGCATGATGATGGCCGCAGGCGTTGATGCAGCCGGAGATCTTGAGCTTCAGCTCGCCGATCTCCGCCTGCTTCTCCGGCGCGGCGAACCGCTCGGCGATCTTCTGCGCGACCGGGATGGAACGCGCATTGGCGAGGCTGCAATAGTCGAGGCCGGGGCAGGCGATGATGTCGCTGATGAGATCGAGATTGGCCTCCGCGAGGCCTGACGCCACCAGCGCATCATAGACCGCGCGCAGGTCGGTCTTGCGGACATGCGGCAGGACGATGTTCTGCGCGTGGGTCACGCGCAGTTCGTCGAAGCTGAAGCGGGTGGCGAGATCGGCCATCAGGTCGATCTGCGCCGAGGAGGCGTCGCCGGGGATGCCGCCGACAGGCTTCAGCGAAATGTTGACGATGGCATAGCCCGGCACCTTGTGCGCGACGGTCTGGCGCCCAACCCATGCGGCAAAGGCCGGATCGGAAAGGTCCAGGGTGTCGGACAGGCCCGCCTCGAAGGCGGGGTCGGCGAACATCGCGCGGATACGGTCGAGTTCCGCCACGGGCGGGTCGATGCCCAGTGTCTTGAGGTGCGCGAACTCCTCCTCGACCTGGCGCTTATACTCCTCGACGCCAAGTTCATGGACGAGGATCTTGATCCGCGCCTTATACTTGTTGTCGCGCCGACCGTAGCGATTGTAGACGCGGAGCGCCGCCTCGAGATAGGAGACGATCTCGGCCTCGGGCACGAAGTCCCTGATTTCCGGCGCGATCATCGGCGTGCGGCCCATGCCGCCGCCAGCGAACACGCGCGCGCCGACCTGACCATCCCGCACCACCAGCTCGATGCCGATATCGTGGAGCCGCATGGCGGCGCGGTCAGCGGGCGAGCCGATCACCGCGATCTTGAACTTGCGCGGCAGATAGCTGAATTCCGGGTGGAAGCTCGACCACTGGCGCAGCAGCTCGGCCCAAGGACGCGGGTCCGCGACCTCATCGGCGGCAGCCCCGGCATACTGGTCGGCGCTGATGTTGCGGATGCAGTTGCCGCTGGTCTGGATGGCGTGCATCTCGACCGAGGCAAGGTCGGCAAGGATGTCGGGCGCATCGGCGAGCCTGATCCAGTTGTACTGGATGTTCTGCCGGGTAGTGAAATGCCCGTAATCCTTGTCATATTTGCGCGCGATATGGGCCAGCATGTGCATCTGGCGGCCGTTCATCGTGCCATAGGGCACCGCGACACGCAGCATGTAGGCATGAAGCTGGAGATAGAGGCCGTTCATCAGCCGGAGGGGCTTGAACTGGTCCTCGGTCAGCTCGCCGCGCAGGCGCCGGTCGGTCTGGTCGCGGAAATCGGCGACGCGGGCATCGACCATCGCCTGATCATATTTGTCATATTGATACATGTCAGATCACCCACTGGCCGACGGCGGGGTCGGCGGGTTTGAGGCCAAGGTCGGCGCGCACGGTGGGGCCGACCGCGCGGATGCGGTCCTTGATATGGGCGGGGCGGACGCGGCCGCCCTCCTGCGTGGCTTCGATCGCATAGGCCGCGTTGACACGGCGCGCGGCGCTCTCGCGCTCGATCACGGCCTCGGCGCCCGTGCCAGCATCCACTGCCTCGTCAACATGTCGCGACCAGTCGCTCCCCGTCCACCAGATGACGTCGCCTGTCACCAGATCATTGCCTGTCACGATAATCATGCGTCCCCCTCGATATCCGCGAAATGCGCCCAGGCCTCACCGCGCACGCCGAGGCGATCCTCGGCATCGGCAAGGCCGGCTACCTGCCCGACAACAATGATGGCCGGGCTGTGCACATCCTCGCGCTCGACCATGTCGCCAAGGTCGGCAAGCAGCGTGCGCAGCGCGCGCTGCTCGGGCAGCGTGCCGTTTTCCAGCACCACGACCGGCGTATCCGGCGTCAACCCGTCCGCGATCAGCTTCTCGGCGATGTCGCGCGCCGTGGCGACCCCCATATAGATGACGAGGGTGCGCCCATGGCCGGCAAGGCCAGCCCAGTTCTGGTCCGACAGGCCCTGGCACTGGCCGGCGACAAAACTGACCGCGCTCGACAGGCCGCGATGGGTGAGCGGCAGATGCGCCGCGGCCGCACAGCCGAGCGCGGCGGAAATGCCGGGCACGACCTCGACCTCAACGCCTGCCGCGCGGGCCGCTTCCAGCTCCTCGCCGCCACGCCCGAAAACAAACGGGTCGCCGCCCTTGAGGCGCACGACATTGCGGCCCTTCAGCGCCTCGCGGACGAGGAGCGCATTGATCTCCTCCTGCGGCATCGAATGGCGGCTGCGCTGCTTGGCGACCGAGATGCGTTCGATGGCGGAGGGCGCGAGGGCCAGCACTGCCTTGCCGACGAGACCGTCATGGACGATGAGGTCGGCGCTCTCGATGAGCCTCAGCGCGCGGACGGTGAGGAGGTCCGGGTCGCCCGGCCCCGCACCGACGAGGAAGATGCGGCCGGGTGCGGGGTCCGGCCAGTTGCGGGGAGATGACTGTTCCATGGTCCGGCATATGGACGCTGCCCTCCCTGACGCCAAGCGAGGATCGCTTGAGGGGAGGCAAGCCGAGCTATGGTGGCGTCCACACCGCCTACCGCTCCGCCACCACCTCCGGCGTGCGCAGGCCGATACCGAGCACCGCGCGCGGCTGGGGCGCCTCGGTGGAACTGACGGGATAGGCGCAATGGTCGGCCGCATAGATGCCGCCGGGACGGAAATTGCCGGACAGGCCGGCGCCGCCTGCCGGGGCGCCGGGCACGCGCAGCGTCGTCGGCCGGTTCCAGTGGATGCTGCCGGCCCGCACATTGGCCCAGAACAGCCCATACTCCTCCGGCGAGCCACCAAGCAGCGCAGCGCATTTGGCGAGGCGCGTGGCGTTGGCTTCGGCGATTGCCGCCTCGAAATCCTTTACGCGGACGATCTGAAGGATAGGGCCGAACAGTTCGACATCGGGCCGCTCTGGCATGTCCGTCACGTCGATAAGGCCGGGGGTGACAAAGGGACGGCCCGCGACCGGCTGGCGCATATGCGTGATGGGCCTGCCGCCCTGGCCCATGAGGTAGAGGAAGCTCTCGGTCAGGCCGTCGGCGCTCTCCATGTCGATGAGCGGCCCCATATATGGCGCCGGGTTCGCCAGCGGCTCGTCGATGATGAGCCGTTCGACCACCTGGCAGAGCGCAGCGATGGCCGCATCGGCAATGCCGTCCCTGATGATGAGGCGCCGGGCGCTGTCGCATCGCTGGCCGGTCGAGATCAGGGCTGACTGAACGATCAGCGCGGTCGCGGCGTCCATGTCTGACGTGTCCCACAGGACAAGCGGATTGTTGCCGCCCATCTCCATCGCCAGCATCCGGTCGGGCCGCACCGCAAGCGCGCGCGAGAGGGCGATGCCTGTCTGAACAGCGCCCGCGAACAGCACGCCCGCGACAAGATCGTGGCTGGCAAGGATGCGCCCCGCCTCCGGCCCGCCGACGATGCACTGGAGGGTGTCCGGGGCAAGGCCCGCCTCGTGGAACAGCTCGGTCAGCAGCAGCCCCGTGCCGGGGGTGCGCTCGGACGGCTTGAACAGGACGGCATTGCCCGCAAGCAGAGCCGGGATGATCTGGCGCGCAGGCAGCAAGGCGGGCTCGCTCCACGGCGTGATGACGGCAAGCACGCCATGCGGCTTGTGGCGCAGCGCCTGATGCGTGCGCAGCGCGCCCTCCAGCCGTTTCTGACCGCTGCGCTCATTATAGGCGGCGATCAGCGGTTCGACGTGGTCGAGGAGCGAATCGACCTCTGCCCGTGCATTCCACAGCGGTCGTCCGGTTTCGCGTGCAATGCGCTCGGCAAGCGCCTCGTCACGCGCACGCACGGCGGTGGCGAAGCGACGGATCGTCTCGATGCGAAAGGTCGCAGCCTGCGCCGCCCATTGCGGCCAGCGGGCGAAAGCGCACGCGGCTGCGGCGTCGATGTCGCCTTCCTCGCCCTGCCAGACAAGGGCGCCGGTTGCCGGTTCGTAGGAGCTTAGCTGGACCATATGTTCGACGCGCGCGCCCGGACTTTTGAGTTGCCGGTCAGTTAACGCCGTCGATGCTTGCGATCCGGTTAAACCTGCGGCGAACCGAGTGCGGCACCCAGCGCGCGGGCGGCGGCGACCTTGGCATGGAGCGGCGCCCAGTCGTCGCGCTCGGCGATCGCCGCCCAGATCGCCTCCACCTCGTCGATATGCATCGACTGCGGTCCGGCGCCATCCCAGTGGGCATGGTCGAGCGCGCGCGGTGCGGGCGTGCACCGGGCGACGAGGCTGCGCACCTCGTCCCACTGCGGATCGGCATAGGCCGGATCGACACCGCCGCGGCCACCGCGCCAGTCGAAGAAGAATTGGTCGATCGGCACAGCACCTTCGCGCATCGCCGTCACGGCGGCATCGCTCAGCCGTTGCGCAAGGGCCGGGTCGTCGGTCACGAGGCCGAGCCGCCACAGGAAGCGTGCCGCAAAGCGATTTTGGAACAGCTCCGGCCAGTCACCGAAGACGGCAACGATGCCGGGGTGATCTTCGCCGCCCATCAGCGCCATGGCGAGCTGCGCCAGGTTCCAGTGTATCGCCTCCGCCTGCCTCCCGAATGCATAAAGGCCAGCATGGTCGAAATAGGCGGCGGTAAAGCCATCCTCCCAGCGCGGTGTAAAGCGCCACGGCCCATAGTCGAAGCTCTCGCCGGTAATGGCGATGTTGTCGCTGTTGAGAACGCCGTGAACGAAGCCGGCGACCATATAGCTGGCGGCAAGATCGGCGGTGCTTGCGGCGACGAGCGTGAACAGCTGAAGTGCCGGATCGGCGGCGGGCGTGTCACGATAATGATGGGTGAGGCAATAGGCGGTCAGCTGCGCCAGTTCCTCGCGCTGGCCGAGGGCGGCGAGCCGCTGGAAGCTGCCGATGCGGATGTGGCCGTGGCTCAGGCGCACCAGCACCGCCCCGCGCGTGGGCGAGGGCTCGTCATTGCGTTGAAGCTGCTCGCCCGTTTCGACCACGGAAAAGGTTCGGGAGGTGGGCACGCCCAGCGCCTCCAGCATTTCGGTCGCCAGAATCTCGCGCACCGCGCCCTTCAGGGTCAGCCGCCCATCGCCGAACCGGCTATAAGGCGTCTGGCCGGAGCCCTTGGTGCCGAGATCGAGCAGACGGCCGCGCGGTCCCGCTTCGATGAGCTGCGCGAACAGAAAGCCGCGCCCGTCGCCGATGTCGGGATTGTAAACCCGAAACTGGTGTCCGTGATACCGGAGCGCCAACGGCCGGGCGAGTGACCCCGCAATCGGCACGAATTCGCCGAAATGCGCGATCCACTGCGCGTCGCCAAGGCGGTCGAGGCCCAGCGTCGCGGCCGCCCGGTCATTGCGAAAGCGCAGGATACGGGCCGGGAACGCGGCCGCGTCGACCGGATCGCCGATGAAATCCGCGATCGACGCAATCGCGTTGGCAGGCCGCGCGGCGGTGCCCCGATCAGTCGCCGCTTGCTCTGGCCTGTCCATTGGGGTGATAGTGGTGCGGACAGCGAAAGGGATCAAGACGCGTGGCGGCGTATGAGGACAAATATTGGTGGTCATTGGACAATTTGCGCCTGCACTATCGGGACTATCCCGGTCGCGATGACCGCCCGCCCATCCTCTGCCTGCCCGGCCTCACCCGCAATCATCGTGATTTCGCGCCGATCGCGGAGCGGCTGGCGGGGGAATGGCGGCTGATCTGCGTGGACCTGCGCGGGCGGGCGGAAAGTGCCTATGCCAAGGACCCGATGAGCTATGTGCCGCTCGTCTATCTGCAGGATATCGACCGGCTGATCGCTGAGCTCGGGATCGAGCGGTTCATCGGCCTCGGCACATCGCTGGGTGGCATCATGCTGATGCTGCTGGCCGGCGCGGGCCATGGCCGCATCGCGGGCGCGCTTCTGAACGATATCGGCCCGGTGATCGGCCCGGCCGGGCTGGAGCGCATCAAGGAGAATGTCGGCCATGGCGGCCCCTGGCCGACCTGGGTGCAGGCGGCGCGCGCGCTCGCCGGGACGCAGGCGGTGGTTTACCCCCAATATGATCTCGAGGACTGGATCGCCTTTGCCAAGCGCGTCTATCGGCTGAATGCACAGGGTCGGGTGGTGCTCGACTATGACCCGCGCATCGCCGAGCCGTTTCGCGTGCCCGGCGGCGAGGCCGGGGTCGACCTGTGGCCCGCCTATGACGCGCTGGGCAGGGCGCCCCTAACCATCGTGCGTGGCGGGCTCTCCGATCTGTTTTCCGACGAGACCGCGCAGGCGATGCTCGCCCGCCTGCCGGATGTCGACTATGTCACCGTGCCCGGCGTCGGCCATGCGCCGACCCTCTGGGAACCCGAAGGCGCTGCGGCCATCGACCGGCTGCTCGCGCGTGTGCTGGAGGGCGAGAAGGCATGAGCAACCCGCTCAACATCCTGCATGTTCAGGGCAGTTTCGACATGGGCGGCAAGGAAGCGCGGATCGTGCGCCTCATGAACATCTGGGGCGAGCGGGCGCGCCATACCCTCCTCATCGGCAATCCCGACATGGACGGGGCGCTGGCGGCGGTCGCGAAGGGCGTTGACGTGCGCAAGGCCACGGACGGCCCCTCGATCAGCGGGCGCGCCTCGCCCGCCAAGCTGATGGCGACGGCGCGCTACATGCGCGGGTTCGACCTTGTGCTCAGCTACAACTGGGGCGCGATGGACGCGGTGATGGCGCACCGCCTGTTCTCGATGGCGATGCCGTTGCCGCCGCTCATCCACCATGAGGACGGGTTCAACGCCGACGAAGCGGCTGGCCTGAAGCTCGAGCGCAATCTTTATCGCCGCGCCGCGTTGGGTTCGGCATATGCGCTGGTCGTGCCGTCGTCGACGCTGGAGCATATCGCGATACGGCAGTGGCATCTGCCCTGTGGCAAGGTCCACAATATCCCCAACGGTATCGACGTCGCCGCTTACGCCAAGCCGCCGAATCCCGGCGCCATCCGAGGCCTTGAAGGGGCCGACGGTCGACTGGTGGTGGGCACGGTGGCGGGGCTGAGGCCGGTCAAGAATCTCGCGCGACTGGTTCGCGTCGCTGCGCCGCTCGCCGACCGGGTGCGGCTCGTCATCGTCGGGGATGGGCCGGATCGCGCCAATATCCTCGCCGAAGCCGCAGCGCACGGGGTCGATCCGCCACTGATGCCGGGCTTCCTGCCACGGCCACAGGACTATGTCGGCCTGTTCGAGATTTTTGCGCTGACCTCCGACAGCGAGCAGTTCCCGATCGCGCTTGTGGAGGCGATGGCGGCCGGGCGTCCCGTGGTCGCCACGGATGTGGGTGATATCGCCGCCATGTTGCCGGTGGCGAACCGGCCCTTTGTGCGCCCACCCCATGACGAGACGGGGCTGACCAGCGCGCTGGGTCAGCTCGCTGCGGACGCGACGCTGCGCGCGCGGCTTGGCGCGGCCAACCGCGAGCGGGCGGCGGCTGCGTTTGACGAAGGCGGGATGGTGCGCCGTTACGCCGAGCTGTACGGAGGCGCGGTGGGCAGCAGCGCCCTGTTTGCCGAGCCCGCCTAGAAAAGCGACTGCCGAAAAGTCGCGCATGGGGCTGAAATAGTTGCTATGGTCGACGTTTATGGTGGCCTGCCGCCTGGATGGCCGACGAACTGGATCGTAGGGGAAGCATAGTTGTTCAAGGGTTTACAGCCGATCTCGTATGGCGGGCGCGAAGTCTGGCCGCTGGTCGAAGGAGGCAAGGGGGTGGCCGTCTCCAACCATGCCAGTTCAGGCGCCTGGGCGGCGGCGGGTGGCATCGGCACCGTCTCGGCAGTCAATGCCGACAGCTATGACGCCAGCGGCCTCATCATCCCCCAGATCTACAGGGGACGCACCCGGCCCGAGCGGCACGAGGAACTGATCCAGTATGCCATCGACGGTGCGGTCGAACAGGTGCGCCGCGCCTTTGAGATCGCGGGCGGCAAGGGCGCGATCAACATCAATGTGTTGTGGGAAATGGGCGGCGCCCAGCGTGTGTTGCAGGGCGTGCTCGAGCGCACAAAGGGCATGATCGCCGGGGTCACCTGCGGCGCGGGCATGCCCTACAAGCTTTCGGAGATCGCCGCCGGGCACGGCGTCAGCTATCTGCCGATCGTCAGCTCCGGCCGCGCCTTTCGCGCACTGTGGAAGCGGGCCTATAACAAGGCGGCGGAGTGGCTCGCGGCCGTGGTTTACGAGGATCCATGGCTGGCGGGGGGCCATAACGGCCTGTCCAATGCCGAGGACCCGACCAAGCCCGAGGCGCCCTATGCCCGGGTGAAGGCGCTCCGCGACACGATGCGGGAGGGCGGCATTGCCGACAGCGTGCCCATCGTCATGGCGGGCGGCGTCTGGTATCTGCGCGACTGGAATGACTGGATCGAAAATCCCGAGCTTGGCGCCATCGCCTTCCAGTTCGGCACCCGGCCACTCCTGACCCGCGAAAGCCCGATCCCGCAGACGTGGAAGGACCGGCTGCCGCTGTTGGCGGAAGGGGATATCCTCCTGCACAAATTCTCGCCGACGGGTTTTTATTCGTCGGCCATCCGCAACGCCTTCCTGCGCAATCTCGAGGCGCGGTCCGAACGCCAGATCGCCTTCAGCCTGGAGCAGGCGGGCGACCATACCCATCAGCTCGACGTTGGCGTGCGCGGCAAGAATTTCTGGGTTACGCGCGGCGACCTCATGCGGGCGCGCGAATGGGTCGGCCATGGCTATACCAGCGCGCTGAAAACGCCGGACAACACGCTGGTGTTCGTCACCGACGAGGACAAGGCGATCATCCGCAAGGATCAGGCGGACTGCATGGGCTGCCTCTCCCATTGCGGTTTTTCCGCATGGAAGGACCATGACGATTTCTCGACCGGGCGCCTGGCCGATCCGCGCAGCTTCTGCATCCAGAAGACCCTGCAGGATGCCGTGCATGGCACCGATATTGACAACAACCTCATCTTCGCGGGCCACGGCGCCTATCGTTTCGGACAGGACCCGTTCTATTCCAATGGCTATGTGCCGACAGTGCGCGAGCTGGTCGACCGCATCCTGACCGGAGACTGACGACACATGCGCGCCCCCGACCGGCCCGATCTTGCTGTCCTGCGCTATGGCGCGGCGGACTATGAGGTGGTTCGTCCGGGCCGCTTCGTCGTCTGCGCGGTCACCGGCGAGCTTATTCCGATCGCGCTGCTGAGCTACTGGAGTGCAGCGCGGCAGGAAGCCTACAAGGACGCTGTCGCCGCGACGAAGGCGCTCGCCGGCTGATCAGTCCCTGAGCGCGGCCGCTTCGGCCGCAGCACTGATCCGCATCGGCACAAACGGCGCGATGATGAGGCTGAGGCCAAGAGTCATCACGGCCGACCATAGCGCCACCGCCGCCACCGCCACGGTCTGCGCCACCAGCTGCGTGCCGATGGTGAGGCCATCGTCATAGCCGACGCCGCCGAGCGCGCCGCTGGCGAACGGCGCGAGCAGCAGCGCACCCAGCATCCCGCTCACGCCATGGATCGCGAACACGCTCAGCGGATCGTCGATACGCGCGTGGCGTATCGCAGCGGCAGCAATGAACGCAAAAAGCCCGCCGAGCAGTCCCATGACCATCGCGCCCGGCGGGCCGACGACCTCGACGCCTGCGGACAGCGCGACCAGTCCCGCAATGGCGCCGCTCGCCAGATCCCTTGCCCTCAGGCGCCCATGGGTCACGGCGCCCAGCGCCGCGCCGCCCAGCGCGCCCGCGCAAGCGGCGAAATGTCCGTTGAGTATCACAGTCGCGGCGGCATCGCCCGCGCCCAGCGCCGACCCGCCGATGAGCGCCAGATGACCGACCCACATCAGGGCAGCTCCCGCGATCGCGAACACCGATCGCTGTTCGCGCATCTCCGCGCCAGCAAAGCCCTGTCGCGGCCCGATCAGGATCGCGACGACCAGGGCGGAGACGCCTGCGCTGACATGCGTGGTCAGACCGCCTGCGAAATCCATCGCGCCAAGTTCGGCGAGCCAGCCCCCGCTCTGGAGCCAATGTGCAACGGGCGCATGGACGAGAAGCGACCAAAGCGGGGCGAAGGGCAGGAGCCAGCCGGTGCGAAGCCGCTCAACGCCTGCGCCAAGGAGCAAGGCGAGCGCAAGCAGCGCGAACAGCATCTGATGCAGGACAAAGGCCGACTCCGGGACCGTCATCGGCTCGCGCAGCAGTGCAAGATTGGCAAGGCCGAGATTGAGTGCTCCGCCCGTCCAGCCCGTGCCAGGCGCAAACGCTATGGAATAGCCCGCAAGGCCCCATAGCAGCGACCCGAGCGCCGCCGCCGCCAGAAGTTGCGCCATGGCCCCGGTGCGCGCGCGGCCCCGCGCATGCCCCGCCTGAAGCAACGCCAGACCGGGCAGGAGCGTCACGAGCCCCAGCACCGATGCCGCGAGCAGCCAGGCGGTATCTCCGCTGTCCGGCGCAATCGTCTGCGCGTTGGCAGGTGCGGCCGAGATGGCCACCATCGCCGCGGCCAACCCCCGGCACCAATCCCTGAACCTTGCTTCGCCTGCCATATGCCGTTCCGATCCACCTCAAGCGAACCGGGGTATAGCCGGCAAATCTTAGCGCCAGCCTTCCAGCACCTGATCGGGTGGCCGGTCGCCGCCCACCCAAAGGCGGATATTCGTGATGACCCGCTGTCCGGTGTCGTCACGTCCTTCATGGGTGGCGGAGCTCATGTGCGGCAGCAGGACGACATTGGGCAGCGCGAGGAGGCGCGGGTCGATGGCTGGCTCATGCGCATAGACGTCAAGCCCGGCGCCGCCGAGACGGCCCTGTTCCAGCGTCTCGATAAGCGCCGGCTCGTCGACGATTTCGCCGCGCGCCGTGTTGATCAGGAAAGCCGTGGGCTTCATCAGCGACAGGCGCCGCGCGTCGATGAGCCGCTCCGTTTGAGGGGTGTGCGGGCAATGAATGGTGACGATGTCGGACTCGGCGAGCAGCGTGTCGAGATCACGCTCGAACGTCGCATCCAGCTCGCCCTCAACCAGAAGCGGCGCCCGGTGGCGGTTGTGGTAAAATACCCTGAGCCCGAAACCTTTGGCGCGCCGCGCCACGGCCTGACCGATCCGTCCCATGCCGATGATGCCTAGGCGCCTGCCGCCGATCCGGTGGCCGAGCATGGCCGAAGGGCTCCAGCCCGGCCAGCCGCCGGACTGCACCAGCCGCTCGCCTTCCGGCAGGCGGCGCGGCACCGCGAGAATGAGCGCCATCGTCATGTCCGCCGTATCCTCGGTGAGGACACCGGGCGTATTGGTGACGATGATGCCACGCGCGCGCGCGGCGGCGAGGTCGATATGATCGACGCCGTTGCCGAAATTGGCGATGAGCTGGAGTCGTTCGCCAGCGCCCGCAATCAGCTCGGCGTCCAGATGGTCGGTGATGGTGGGCACGAGCACGTCGCAGTCCGCCAGCGCCGCCGCCATCGCGCTCCGATCGAAGGGCTTGTCGGATAGATTGAACGACATGTCGAACAGTTCGGCCATGCGTTCCTCGACCGGAGCGGGGAGACGCCGCGTGACGATGACGCGGGGACGGGCGGGGCGGGCGCGTCTGACCATGGCCGCAGATGCGTCCAAGCCTGTCCCGAGGTCAAGCCCCAAAGCATGACGCAATGCGGCGCGGTTGAAGCGGCCGCGCGCGCATGGCATGGCGGACCAATGACGATACGTGCTTTCCTTGCCAGTCTGATCGTTACGGGCCTGGCCTTGCCGGTGCCCGCCGCCGCCCAGTCCAGGCGCCCGGTTCCCTATTGGGCGGCAATTTCCAAGGACGAGGCGCGTATGCGGGTGGGGCCGAGCATGGATTATCCCGCCAACTGGATCTATCGCCGCCGCAACCTGCCGGTGAAGGTCATCGAGCTCTATCCCAACTGGCGCAAGATCGAGGATCCTGACGGCACGCAGGGGTGGATGCATGTCCGCCTGCTGAAGGACGAGAAGACCGCGATCATCGTCGGAGAGGTGGCGCCGCTGCGCAAAGGTCCCGATCCGTCGCAGCCCGCCGTCTATCGCGCCGAGCCGGGTGTGGTCGGAAAAGTGTCCGATTGCGCGAAAGGCTGGTGCGAACTCGATGTGAACGGCCAGCGCGGCTATGTCGAGACCCGCTATCTGTGGGGCGCGACGCAGTGAGGTGGACGATCGCGCTGCCGCTTGCCGTCGCGCTGATCCTTTCGGCCTGCAAGGATCAACCAACTGAAGCGACCCATAACAGGGCCTCGGAAAGCGCGATGGCGGGAGGTGGCGCCCCTGTGCAGGAGACGCCACCCGCAGCCAAGCCGGTCAGCATCGCCAGCAGGACCGGGACGCTGGCGTTCTCCTACGGCTGGCCGTCGGAAGCGGCCGCCGTGCCCGAACTCGACCGCTGGCTCCGTGGCAATGCGGCGGCGATCAGCGCGCGCGTGGCGAAACAGGCGGCGGCTGAGGCCGAAGCGGCAAAGGGCGAAGACTGGGTATTCCACGCCCACAGCTATGAAGAGACCTACAAGGTGGTGGCCGACACGCCCGCCATGCTCGTTCTGCTGAGCGACGGCTATGTCTATACCGGCGGCGCGCATGGCATGCCGATCAACACCGCGATCATCTGGGACAAGACCGCCAAGCGGCGACTGGCGACCAGCCTGCTGCTTGATATCCCGGCCTTGGCGAGCCTCGTCAAACAGCGTTTCTGCGACGCGCTCGACGCGCAGCGCGCCGAGAAGCGGGGCGCGCCGGTGGACAAGGCCGATGCGAACCAACTCGTCGATTTCGTGCGCTGCGTCGATATGACGAAGCAGCTCATCCTGCCGGTATCGAAGGGCGGCAAGGCGTTCGATACGCTGCGCATTGTCATAGGCCCCTATGAGGCCGGACCCTATGCGGAGGGCAGCTATGTGATCGACATCCCCATCGACGCCTTGATGATGCGGGCGGTAGAACCGGCGTTCCGCGAGGCCTTTGCCCCGCGTTAGCCTTTCGCCAGTATGGCGACGCTGTCGCCCCGGCTGACAACGGCGAAAAGGCGTTGGGCAAAGGCGTCAGGAACGCCGATGCAGCCATGGGTGGCATGACCATCGCGCACGTTGGTCGCGTGAATGGCTATGCCGTCATTCGTCAGGCGAAGCATGTAGGGCATCGGCGCATTATAGCGCCTCGACCGATAGACCCGCCGTTTTTCAATCACCGAGAACCGGCCCGAAGGCGTAGGCGTCCCATTCGTTCCATAGAGGATGACGGCGCTGCCGATTTCGTCGCCGCCCCGAAAGACCGACAGCATCTGCCGCGCAAGGTCCACGCGAATCCACACCGGGCCGCGCGCTTCGGACGGATCGTCCCACCGATAGTCGCCAAAGCCCATGGGGGCTTGGACATTCAGCAGGCTGGCGACGGCGCGTGTCCCGCCGCCGGGCATGGTCAAATGGACAGGCAGAGACTCGTCGAACCTGGTTCGGTCATGGGCGATGCCGCGATTGCGCGCCGCCTCGCCTGGGGATGGCGTCTCGGAAAACGCCCAGAGTGCAGCGAGCACTCCCAGACAGCCCAGAGTGACTGCGCTGCGGCTCACACGCGGCGCCACCGTGCGCGGCGACGGCGCAGGAAAATCCCGATGAACGCCATGCCCGCCAGCATCTGCATCCAGGTAACCGGCTCCGGCAGCGGTGACGAGGCGGCTGGCACCTGCCCGCCACCAATCGGCCCGAAAGGCGGACCGGGCGGTCGCGACAGCGAGGGCGGCAGGTTCGCAATTTCGGAAATGGGCGCAACGACTATGGGCACCGGCTGCACAGGTTCGATAAGGCCACGGGGAATTGCCACGCCATTGGGGGTCCCCACGGGATTGGGTAGTGCGGGCGGTGCGTCGAGGAAGAAGGCCGAAAGAGGCGCTTCCGGATCGGCCGCAGGCTCGGGCGGCAGTCTTGCATAGTAAACCGAGAGCGGTTCACCCTTGGTCTGCGTGAGCGGTCCTTGCCGATCGCCCGGAGACCGGGCGAGAAACCGGGCCAGCGGGTCTTTGTCCGGCCGGATGCCACTGCCAGCGCGGGTCACGAACAGACCGGCGGCAGCCAGACCGATCATTGCAACAGCACCGCCGGTCAGCGCGAGCCTCCGCATGCGCCGTGCGCGGCGCCGTCGGCGCCCATAGGGCGCGCGCCCTGTCCGACCATGCGTCCGCTGTGCCATGCCATGTGAAACGTCACCGGCCCGGATTTGCATCCCCGCTCATGCCCCAGAGCGGCGGGCGGTGAGATTTGAACGGTCGCCCGAGCGTCACCGCGTCAGGCGGGCACGCCAAAAAGGTCATGTTCGTCAGAGCCTTCGATCATGACGGCGATGATGTCGCCCGGCGCGAGGGCCGGATGCGCGTCCTGAACGTCGCGCAGAAGCACATTGCCGTCGATGTCCGGCGCGTCCGCCTGCGAGCGGCCTGTCGCGCCCACCGAGCCATCCTCGTCCGCGTCGCCGACCTCGTCGATGATCACAGCCATGGTGCGGCCGACCTTGGCCGCAAGGCGGGCGGCGGAGATGCGGGCCGTCGCCTCCATGATGCGCGCATAGCGTTCTTCCTTCACCGCCTCCGGCACCGGGTCGGGCAGGGCATTGGCGGCGGCACCCTCCACAGGCTCGAAGCGGAATGCGCCGACCCGGTCGAGCTGCGCCTCCTCCAGCCAGTCGAGCAGATAGCGAAAGTCGTCCTCCGTCTCGCCCGGAAAACCCACCACGAAGGAGGAGCGGATGGCGATGTCCGGGCAGATCGACCGCCACGCCTTGATCCGATCGAGCGTCCTGGCCTCGTTCGCGGGACGTTTCATGGCCCTGAGCACGTTGGGGCTCGCGTGCTGGAACGGGATGTCGAGATAGGGCGTCAGCCTGCCCTCGGCCATCAGCGGGATCACCCGGTCGACATGCGGATAGGGATAGACATAATGGAGCCGGACCCATACGCCCATCTCGCCCAGCGCCTCGGCCAGATCGGTCATGTGGGTGCGGATCGGGCGGCCATGCCACTCGCGCATCTCGTGGCCGACATCGACCCCATAAGCGGAGGTGTCCTGACTGATCACGAGAAGCTCGCGTGTGCCCGCCGCGACGAGCTTCTCCGCCTCCCTCAGCACCGCGTCGATGCGGCGGCTGACGAGATCGCCGCGCAGCGAGGGGATGATGCAGAAGGCGCAGCGATGATTGCAGCCCTCCGAAATCTTGATGTAGCTATAGTGGCGCGGCGTGAGCTTCAGGCCAGCCTCCGGCACGAGGTCGACAAAGGCGCCCCTCACTGGTGGCGCGGCCTCGTGCACCGCCTCCACCACCGCCTCATATTGATGCGCGCCGGTCACCGCCAGCACATCCGGGAAGCGCGCGCGGATGGCGTCCGCCTCGTTCCCCATGCAGCCGGTGACGATCACCCGGCCGTTTTCGGCCATCGCCTCCCCTATGGCCTCCAGCGATTCTTCCTTTGCGCTGTCGAGAAAACCGCAGGTGTTGACAAGCACCACGTCCGCCCCCGCATAGTCCGGCGAGAGGGCATAGCCGTCCGAGCGCAGCTTGGTCAGGATGCGTTCGGAATCGACCAGCGCCTTGGGGCAGCCGAGCGAGACCATGCCGACTTTTGGCGCAGGAGGAATTTTCGTGGCCATGATCGGCGCGATGTAGGGCGGACGAGGCCTGAAGTCACGCCTCTTGCGTGAAAGCCTCCGCCAGCGCGGCCATCGACCCGTCATGCGTCAGGTCGTAGTGGAGCGGGGTGACGGTCACATAGCCCGCCGCAATCGCCTCCAGGTCGGTGCCTTCCGGCGTGGCGCCGCTCGACCCCAGGCCGAACCAGTAATAGCGGTACCCGCGCGGGTCGGTCAGCTCGACAATCTCGGTGCGGTCGGTGTCGTGGAAACCCTGGCGCACGACGCGGATGCCCTTGACAGTATCGGGATCGAGCGCCGGGAAGTTGACATTGACCAGCATGTTGCGGCGCGCGGGCAGGGTGAGGAGCTGTCGCACGACCCGCTTGCCCCATGCGGCAGCGGCGGCGAAGGGAACGGTGTCGCCCATGCCTTCCTTCGCATAGACCTGGCTCAGCGCGATCGAGCGCACCCCCGAAATGGCGCCTTCCATCGCGGCGGCGACGGTGCCGGAATAGGTCACGTCCTCGGCCAGGTTGGCACCCCGGTTGACGCCGGACAGGACGAGGTCGGGCGGGCAGTCCTTCATGAGATGACCGATCGCCATCATCACGGCATCGGTCGGCGTGCCGGTCACGCTATAGTGCCTCTCCCCATGCTTGCGGATACGCAAGGGGCGGGTGAGGGTAAGGCTGTGCGAGGCGCCGGACTGCTCCTCCGACGGCGCGACGATCCAGATATCGTCCGATATCGCGCGCGCGATGCCTTCGAGCACCTTGAGGCCGGGGGCGTGAACGCCGTCGTCATTGGTGAGGAGTATGCGCATCAACGAGGCTCCAGCTTGGCAATCCCGCCCATATAGGGGTGAAGGACCGACGGTATTGTGACGCTGCCGTCCGCCTGCTGGCCGTTTTCGAGGATGGCAACGAGCGTGCGCCCGACCGCGAGCCCCGACCCGTTGAGGGTGTGCAGGAACCGCGTGCCCTTTTCGCCCTCGGGGCGATAGCGCGCATTCATGCGGCGCGCCTGAAAGTCACCGCAGTTGGAGATGGAGCTGATCTCCCGGTAGCAATTCTGGCTGGGCAGCCAGACCTCAAGATCAAAGGTCTTGCGCGCCGAAAAGCCCATGTCGCCCGCGCACAGCAGCATCCGGCGATAGGGCAGGCCAAGCGCCTGCAATATGCCCTCGGCGCTGGCGATCATGTGCTGGTGCTCCGCCTCCGACTGGTCGGGAGCACAGATAGAAACAAGCTCGACCTTCTCGAACTGATGCTGGCGGATGAGACCACGCGTGTCGCGCCCGGCCGCACCCGCCTCCGAGCGGAAGCAGGGGGTCAGCGCGGTCAGGCGGACGGGGAGGGTGGGGCTGGCGACGATCTGCTCGCGCACGAGATTGGTGAGGCTGACCTCGGCGGTGGGGATGAGCCAGCGAGCGTCCGTGGTGCGGAACAGATCCTCCGCGAACTTCGGCAATTGCCCTGTGCCCACCAGCGCCTCGTCGCGCACGAGCAGGGGCGGGGCGACCTCCTCATAGCCGTTCGCGCTTGTGTGCGTGTCGAGCATATACTGGCCGATGGCGCGGCTGAGGCGGGCGAGACCGCCCCTGAGCGCCGCAAACCGCGCGCCGGACATGGCGGCGGCCCCCTCGAAATCGAGGCCGAGTGCGGGGGCGAAGTCGGCATGGTCCCGCGGCGCGAAATCGAAGCAACGGGGCTCGCCCCAGCGCGCGACCTCGACATTGGCGCTTTCGTCGGGACCGTCCGGCACATCGTCGGCCGCGAGATTGGGGAGGGCAAGGAGCTTGTCGGCCAGTGCCTGCGACAGGTCACGATCTCTCGCCTCCAGCTCGGGCATACGGTCCTTGAGCGCGGCAACCTCGGCCTTCAGGGCATCGGCTGTGGCGAGGTCCTTCTGTGCCATGGCCTGACCGATGGCCTTGCTCGCCTCATTCCGGCGGGCCTGATCGGTCTGCACCTGGGTGGAGATCGCGCGGGCCTCGGCATCGAGGGTCAACAACGCTTGGGCGGCGGGCTCTGCGCCGCGCCGGGCAAGGGCGGTGTCAAACGCCCCGGGATTGTCGCGGATGGTGCGGATGTCGTGCATGGCGGCCCCGCCTATAGGCAGGGCTGCGCATCATTCCAACTCAATCCTTGCGGCGGGCAAAGCGCGTCCGCGCGAGGAGGAGGGCGGCAGCGCCACCGAACAGCACCAGCATCGGCGGCGCGGGCACATCCTGACCGCCCGACGAACCGCCGTTCGAACCGCCGGAGCTTGTCGACGAGGAGGTGGACGAACTGGTCGACGACGATGTCGACGAGCTGGTCGAGGAGGAGGTTGAGGAACTGGTCGAACTCGACGTCGAACTGCTCGTGGAAGACGAGGTGCTCACATTGCCCGACGATGTCGAGCTGCTCGTCGAGGACGACGTGCTGACGTTGCCCGAGGATGTGCTGACGTTGCCCGAGGATGTGCTGACGTTGCCCGAGGATGTGCTGACACCGCCGGTCGAGGTGCTGACGCCACCGGTCGAGGTGGAGACGCCCCCTGTAGATGTCGAGACGCCCCCCGTCGAGGTGGAGACGCCGCCAGAGGTCGAGCTGGAGGTCGAACTGACGTTGCCTGAGCTGGTGCTGGTCGATCCGCCGCTGGTGCTTGAGGTCGAGCTGACGCCGCCCGTCGACGTGGAAACGCCCCCGGTGCTGCTGCTGGTAGAGCCGCCGCTGGTGGAGGACGAACTGCCGCCCGACGATGTCGAGCCGCCGCTGGTCGATGTCGAGCCACCCGAGGTGGTCGACGAGACGACGACCGAACCGCCACCGCCGCCGCTCGATCCGCCGAAGAACCCGCCAAAAAAGCCGCCGCCGCCGCCGACGAAGCCGCCGCCGCCCAGCACCACGGGCGCGCCGCCGCTGCCGCCGCCGAATTCCGGGATGCCGCCGCCACTGAAGACGGCGGACAGGAACACCGGCGTCGCAGGAATTTCCTCGATCATGCCGCCAGCGCGAACGCAGACCCGGCCATTGCCAAGCGCCAGACGGTCGCCGCCATAGCTGACGGTGCGCGTTGTCACGGTGCGGCGGACCACCCGGCTGCCGCTGCGGCTTACCGCACTGCTGCGCGCGCCCTCGGCTCCGGCAATGGCCGTTTCCCCGAAGGCGGGCCCGGAGGTGGCGCCGGTCGCGCCCTGCCCCCGATAGCCCGCGCCGCCTTCGCGCGCCGCCCAATGCGTGCCGTCGACGGTGCCATAGGTCGTCCCCGCCCGCCATGAAGCCGCCGGGCTGGCTCCGTCCGTCGCCCAGTGTGTGCCATCGACCCCACGATAGTCGAGACGCTCGGCAGACCCGGAGGCGCCGGACTGCCAGTGCGTGCCGCCCATGGCGCCGTAGCTCAGGCGATCCTGACCCGGCGCAGCCCAGTGCGTGCCAGCGACGTTGCCCGTCCCGTCGCGTCCGGTAGCCTGACGAGATGAAAGCCGACCTGTATCGCGCGTTCCATGACGCTTGACCGTGTTCCCGCCGCGCGGTGTCACCGCATAGCTCTCACGCGCGCCGCCGGCGCCAGCGGCGAGGCGATCGGCGCTCCGGTGATGGTCATGACTATAGGCTGCGGGGGCGTAGCCGACCGGCCCGCTCGACCAGCCGCCAGCGTA
>CAZGVX010000010.1:0-8685 GCA_964529225.1 uncultured Sphingobium sp. | reverse complement strand
TAGCCGTCGAACACCGCCGGACCGCGATAGGCGAGCGGCGGCACCGCGCCGATCCGGCCCGCGTTCGCAAGCACATAGTCGGGCGGGCAGCTAAGGGCGGTACGAACGGTGCGCTTGACCCGCTTGACCACCTTGCGGGTGCCCGTGCGATGGGCTGGCGCCTTGCGGACCGTCTTGACGGCGGCCTTGTGCTGAACCGCAGGGCGCGGCGCCTCGGCAACCTTCATGGCCCCGCCACCGACCAGCGCGCCACCGCAGGCGCACGCACAGAGTTTAGCAAGGGCCATCCGAACCGACATGGTCGCAATCTCTCAGTTTCTCACTCAGGCGCCGGGGCAACCCGACAGGAATGTCGTTATGCACTAGTGCGGAATATTTCCTTAACTTCAATCTGGATTAACCGATATTGCTCGGTTTAACCATAAGCATAGAACGTTACTTGTAGCCAATTATGGTTAACGTCCCACGGTGATACAGAGTTCTCGGGACGTCGAACCGACCCGGCAGGCCGTCGCGCATCCCGGTACGAGCCATGAGTCGTTTGCACAGCGCGGATTCTGTCGCTTGTCTCGACCTGCGGCGCAGGATATAGGCCCGCCCCACAACATGACGGGCGGCAGCCGATTCTGGTAGATCGCATCGTCAGTGGAGTGCAGGATGGCTTCGCGGATGACTTTTCCTGAGGCAGATGGGCTGGCTGACAATGCTGGACGGCCCGAGCTACCCGTCGGCTACCGGCCGTCCGACGACGAACCGTTCATGTCACCCCTGCAACTGGAATATTTCCGGCGGCGACTGCTCGAATGGAAAAAGCAGATTTTCAACGAGGCGGAATCCACCCTCGCGGTTCTGCAGAGCGAGCCGCTGCGCGAGCCCGACCTTAACGACCGGGCGTCCAGCGAGACGGACTGGTCGATCGAGCTGCGCACCCGCGATCGACAGCGCAAGCTCATCTCCAAGATCGACGCCGCGCTGAGGCGGATCGACGACGGCGAATATGGCTATTGCGAGGTGACGGGTGACCCCATCTCCCTCGGGCGTCTCGAAGCCCGGCCTATCGCCACCATGACCGTCGAAGCGCAGGAGCGCCACGAGCGGCAGGAGAAAGTCTCCCGCGACGATTGACCGGACATCGGGGCCTCGCGGTCCGTCCGGGAACCGGCCACGCGCCGATCCCCTACGGACCGCTTCGGTCAACCGGCGATCTAATGAGTCAGATTGTGGATTTCCTGCTTGATTGCGAGCTTCTGCTTCTTGAGCGTCGCAACAAGAATGGTGTCAGGCAGGGGTCTTGCGGTCTCGTGCTTGAGTCGCTCGTCCAGACCGGCATGTTTGGCGTTTAGTGCGGAAATATGGCTCAAATCCATCATGATCCTCCTTGCTTAGCCAAATGGGACAGGCAGTAAATCACGAAACCCTTACCGAGTCTCCTTTCCTTTCATGGTTAGCGACCAGTTGAGGCTTTTTCGCGCGGCGCTGGCGGCACAGGCGCGATCATGGTAGGAATTTGGGCGATGACATCCGACGACATTGCCCAGAGACTTGAGCTTCTGCGGGTCGAGCACCGCGACCTTGACTGCGCGATTCAGGCGCTCTCCGATGGCGCCTCGCCCGACCAGCTTCAGATCGCGCGCCTCAAGAAACGCAAGCTTCGGCTGCGGGACGAGATGGCATTTCTGGAGGACAATCTCGTCCCCGACATCATCGCCTGAGTGACATTTCCCAGACTGCCGACAGCGATCGAAACGTGCCGAAATGGATCGCCCGACTTGCTTAACCGGCCCTGACAGCCCTCAGAGGCTATGGCAGCTAACGCACATGCACGACTCCGACACGACGCAACTTTATCTGCTCGACAGCAAGCTGGTGGACGACCTCTATGTCGAAGCCATGGTGCTGGCCGACGAGGCACGGGCCTATCTCGAGACGGGCGCCGTGACGCAGCGTGACTTGATGGACCCGATGATGCGCCTCAACTTCTCCTGCGAGGCCCTCAAGATCACGACGCGGCTGATGCACGTCATCGCATGGCTGCTTAGCCGCAGGGCGCTGGCGCGCGGCGAAATCGACTTGGCCGAAGCGCGGAGCGAGAAATACCGGCTCGGCGATGCCGCCATGTCCGATCCCGCCATAACCCCGGCATTCCCGATCGAGATGCGGACGCTCATCGCGATGAGCGAGAGCCTCTACCACCGGGCGCAACGCCTCGAGGATCGGTTCACGGATCTGGGAGCCAGCAAACCGGCGGCCGCAAGCCCTGCGCGCGACCTGCTGACACTGCTCGAATCCAGTTTCTGACAACAGCACGGTCGCGGAACAATCCGTCCCCCAAACGGTCTGGTGGTCTTTGACCGCCTAATCGGGTTACAGCGACTCAATGGATTTCGGGACGTGGGACTGTCAGTGGCGGACGCGCCAGCCTGATCGGCCGATTAAGGCTGCGTGGGGCCTTGTCCTCCTGCTGTCGAGCGTTTCGTCCGGGCTGGCGCAGACGACCCCGCCGGACTCGAGAGACATGCCGGAGATCGGGCTTGACTGGCCCGATCTCGGCGCTGATGCACCGGAGGCGCCAGCGGCCGGTACGCCGTCCCCTTCACCCGACCCAGCCGCGCCGGCGACAGGCGTGGCAGACTCTCCGATGGCGCCACTATATCAGCCTGACGAAGCCACGCGCGAGGCGGAGCAGGTGGCCGAGCTCGATCCGACGCGGCCGTTCCGCTATTCGACCGAGCTGGATGGCTTTGACCGCATCCGCGACCGCTTGTTCGACACCCGGTTCGACATGCTGTCCGAGCTGCGCAAGGGCGAGCGCGAATCCGCCAACATTGCGCAGATCACGCGCCGCGCGCGAACAGACGTTGAGCTGCTCGATACGCTGCTCCGGACACGCGGCTATTATGACGGCAATGTGAGCTATCGCCTGCGCGCACCGGACGAGGGGAACCGCCGGGTCTCCGTGCGCCTCACCGCCGAACCCGGCCCGCTGTATCGGCTGGACGAGGTCACAATCTCAGGTCTGACGACCGAAAACCCGCGCGAGGCGAAGCTGCGCTCGCTGTTCTCCGCCAAGTCCGGCGATCCGGCCGATGCCGACGCCATTCTGGGCGCCGCCGATGCGCTGCGTACCGGGCTGGCGGAGGGGGGCTACCCCTTTGCGAAGGTCGATCAGCCGGTGTTGCGGACGGACGACCAGGCGCGCGATGCCGACCTGACGGTCGAGGTGGTCTCCGGTGGATTCCGGCGCTTTGGTCGGTTCCGCGTCAGCGGCGATCCGCCGTTCAATGCACGGCATGTTGGCGAAATTGCGCGCTTTGCGCCCGGCGAGGACTATCGCCTGAGCGCACTCAGCGACCTTGACAGGGCAATCATTCAGACGGGCCTGGTCGCCAGCGTATCGACGCGTCCAGTCGCCTCCGACGATCCGGACAAGGTCGATATCCTCGTCACGATGTCGAAGGCACCGCCCCGCACCATTTCCGGTGCGCTGGGCTATGGCACGGGCGAAGGCCCGCGGGCGGAAGTAAGCTGGCAGCACCGCAACCTCTTCCCGCCGGAGGGGTCACTGACCTTGGCGGGCGTCGTGGGCACGGAAGAACAGAGCGCCTCCGCAACCTTCCGGCGCAGCAATTTTGGCGCGCGCGACCGTGCGCTCAATGGCCAGCTGGCGGTCTCCAACGTCGATCGCGCCGCCTATGACGCACAGAGCGTGACCCTGTCCGCCAGCCTTGAGCGGCAATCCAACATCCTGTTCCAGAAGGCATGGACCTGGTCGTTCGGAACCGAGCTGATCCTGTCCGACATTCGAGACCTGTATGGCGTAGGTCTGACGCCGCGCCGGCGCACCTATTATATCGCCGCTGTTCCGCTAACCCTGAAATATGACGGGTCGGACGATTTGCTCGATCCCACGCGCGGTTTCCGGCTGGCCGGGCTGTTGTCGCCGGAATTGTCGTTCGAGTCGACGACCTTCGGCTATGTGCGTGCGCAGGTCGACGCCAGCGCCTATTATCCGATTTCGGACCGGCTGACGCTGGCGGGCCGCACGAAGCTCGGCACGATCGTGGGCGCGAACGCCGACCGGATTGCGCCGACGCGGCGATATTATGCCGGTGGCGGCGCATCCGTGCGCGGATACAGCTATCAGGCGATAGGTCCGCGCGACCTGAACAACGATCCGGTCGGTGGACGCAGCGTCGGCGAAGTCTCGCTGGAGGCACGCTATCGCTTTGGCGCCATGCGCCAGTTTGGCATCGTGCCCTTTGTCGATGCCGGCACCATTTCCTCGACGCCCTGGCCCTCGATCACAGACATGCGCGTGGGTGCGGGCATCGGCTTTCGCTACTACAGCAACTTCGGGCCGATCCGCATCGACGTTGGCACGCCGATCAACCCGCAACCGGGCGATTCGCGCATTGGCGTCTATGTGTCGCTGGGGCAGGCCTTTTGAGCAGCGCCGCGCAGCCCGTAGCCGAGGGAGACGCGCCGCTGCGCCGCCGCCGCAAGGGCCGCTGGCAGATATGGGTGCTCAGCCTCCTTGGCGCGATCCTCGCGCTCGCGGGGGCGGCGCTGGCATGGATCGACACCCCTGACGGTCACAGGTTCGTTGCCGAGCGGATCGGCGCGCTCCGCCCCGCATCCGGCCTGCGCATAGCGGTGGGACGCATCGAGGGCAGCCTCTGGTCGAAGCTGAAACTGCACGATGTGCGCCTGGGCGATCCCGATGGCACAGTGCTCACCGTGCCCGTCGCCTATCTTGACTGGTATCCGGTTGGCTGGTTCAGCAACCGGCTCGACATTGATCGGCTGGCGATCCCGTCGGGAAGGCTGGAACGTCTGCCCCGGCTGAGGCCGAGCGGCAAGGACAAGCCGATACTGCCGAGCTTCGACATTCGCCTTGCCAGCCTGTCGATCGGCCGTCTCGATCTTGGCCCTGGCGTCGCGGGGACGGCGCGCAGCCTGCGCGCGGCCGGGCGGGCCGATATCCGCGCCGGGCGGGCCATCGTGCGGCTGGACGCGCGCGGTCTCGACAGCGGGGACCAGCTCCGCCTCCTGCTCGACAGTCGGCCCGACGACAATCAGTTCGATCTGGAGGTGCTGGCTGTCGCGCCAGGCGGCGGCATCCTTGCCGGCGTGACCGGCCTTGGGAAGCCGTTCATCGGCCAGGTGACGGGCAAGGGCGACTTCCGGCGCTGGCAGGGGCGGGCGCTGCTGGCCCTCAGGGGCGGCAGGGCATCGCGGATGGCTCTGGTGCAGGAGGCGGGGCGCTATGCGATCCGGGGCACGATCGAGGCGGATGCACTGCGCGGCGGGCTGGCGCGCGTCGCTGCGCCCCGGCTGGAGATCGACGCGGCGGGCCGCATGGTCGACCGGCTGGTCGAGGGGCGCGCGACACTGGCTTCCCAGGCCATCGCCGTCACTGCGACCGGCGGCATCGACCTCGGCCGCTCCGCGTTCGACAATCTTGTCGTCGACCTCAGCCTGCGCAAGGGGCAGCGGCTGCTAAAGGCGATGGCAAGCGACGGCCTCGTCGTGCGCGGGCGACTGATGGGACCGTTCGAAACGGCCGCTTACGACTATCTTCTGTCGGCGCGCCAGGCGTCCTTCGGCAAGACCCGCGTGGAGGGCCTGCGTGCCGAAGGGCGCGGGCGCCTGAATCTGCGCGGCGCGACGGTGCTGCCGCTCGACATTCGCGCGCGCCGGATCAGCGTCAGCAATCCTGTGGCCGACGAGATTCTGAAAAACATCCACATCAAGGGAACCGCGACGCTGAAAGGCGGTGTTCTCAGCACAACCCCGATCGCGCTGCGCAGTGCAAAGCTGAACGGCAAACTCATCATTCTGGCGGATTTCGGCAGGGGGCGCTGGACTGCCGGGCTTACCGGCGATCTCGGCGGGCTGGAGATCCCCGGACTTGGCCGGGTCGACGTCATGAGCCGGATCGACGCCGTCAGCAGCCGAAGCGGCGCGCCGAGCGTGAAGGGGCGGGCGAGGGCGGCCCTGCGGCGGCTTGACAACGCCTTCCTGCGCGGGCTTGCCGGAGGTCTCCCGCAGGTGGACAGCGCGATTGCGCTCGGGCCGGACGGGCGAATCCAGTTCTCCGGTCTCCAGCTCAGCGCACCCGCGATCCGCCTTGCCGCCAACGGCTATCGCACCCGCGATGGCGCCTTCCACTTAACCGGCAGCGGAACTCACGAAAGCTATGGCCCGCTCAGAATCACGCTGGACGGCAAGATCGACCGCCCGCATGTGGACCTGCTGCTGGCGAGCCCGATGCCAGCCCTGGGCCTGGCCGATGTTCATGCGGTGCTGGTGCCGGATGCAACGGGCTATCGCTTCACGGCAGAGGGCGGATCGCGGCTCGGTCCCTTCACGGGCGCGGGCGCGATCCTGCTGCCCAAGGGCCGCGACGCGCAGATCATGGTCGAGCGGCTGGAGGCGGGCGGTGCCGTGGCCACAGGCGTGCTGACGCCCCGTCCCGGCGGCCTCGCGGGTCAGCTCAGCGTGACAGGCAGGGCGGAAGGCCCCATAAACTTCGCGATTGTCGAAGGAGTCCAGCAGATTGCGCTCGACCTGTCGCTGCGGCGGACCCGCTTTGCCGGATCGCCGAGGATCGTGATCGGGCGAGGGCAGATCAAGGCCCGCCTCCTCCTTAAGCCTGGCGAGACCAGCCTTTCGAGCGATTTCGAGGTGCAGGCCTTCCGCTATGGCCAGCTTGTCCTCGGCCGGGTCGCGGGCAATGCCAGTATCGTCGACGGGCGGGGCGCCGTCACGGTCAGCGCGAATGGACGCCGGGGCCGCCAGTTCACCCTGCTGGCGCGCGCGACCGTCGCGCCGGGGCGGATCGAGCTCCTGACCGGCGGATTGCTTGACAACATCCCGTTCAATCTCGACCGTCCGGCCCTCATCACGCAGGAGGAGGAAGACGGCGGCTGGCGGCTGGCGCCTGCGACACTGCGCTATCGCGGCGGCACCCTCAGCCTGTCCGGCCTTGCCGGTGGGAGCGCGGTGGAGGGCGACATGCAGATTGCCCGCCTGCCGTTGTCCCTGTTCGATCTTCTCAATCCCGATCTCGGACTCGGCGGGCTCGCGAGCGGGGCGATCCACTATCGCCAGCCCAGGGGTGGGGTGCCGACCGGCAAGGCCAGCCTGACCGTTCGTGGACTCACCCGGTCCGGCCTGGCGCTCAGCTCGAAGCCGGTGGATATCGGCGTCAATGCCGAGCTGACAGAGGCGCGACTGGCGATGCGGGCGCTGGTTGCGAATGGCGGCCAGGTGATTGGCCGCGCGCAGGCGCTGCTAAGCCCGCTGGGTGGCGCGCGCGCGCTGATGGATCGGCTGAACCCTGCGCCGCTCAACGCGCAGCTCCGGTATAATGGCGACGCAGAGACGTTGTGGCGCCTTACCAATATCGAGCTGTTCGGTTTGTCGGGCAGTGCCGCGATCAACGCAGATGTGCGCGGCACGCTCGCCAATCCGTCGATCAGCGGAACGGTGGCGAGCGACGACGCCAAGCTACAAAGCCCCGTCACCGGCATGACTCTCACCCGGCTGCGCAGTCGTGGCACATTCGACGGCGCAAGCCTCAGCCTCACCGAGATCACAGCGAACACCGCAGGCGGGGGCAGCCTTGCTGGCGCCGGCCGTTTCACCTTCTCAAGCGAGCGGGGCGTCGGCATCGACCTCTCCGCCCGGCTCGAACGCGCGCTTGTGCTGGACCGGGATGATCTCGGCGCAACAGTGAGCGGCCCCATCCGCATCACGTCCGATGGCCGGGGCGGGCTCATCTCCGGCAATTTCCAGGTGCTGAACAGCCGCTTCACGCTCGGTCAGGCAGGGAGCATTGCCACCCTGCCGCAACTCAAGGTCGTCTCCGTCAATCGCCGGGGCCGCGAAATCGACGAGACGGCGCCGACATCGCCGTGGCGGCTCGACATCAGCGCCGACGCGCCCAGCCGTTTCGCAGTTTCCGGCCTTGGCATGCAGAGCGAATGGTCGCTGCGGGTGAAGATCGGCGGCGAGGTTGTCAGCCCGCGCCTCACCGGCACCGCCAGCCTCATTCGCGGCGACTATGACTTTGCGGGCAAGAGGTTCGAGCTGCGCGAGGGCAACCTGCTTTTCAGCGGTGAAACGCCGATTAACCCGACGCTCAATATCCGCGCGGAGTCCGATGTCAGCAACGTGAGCGCCACGATCACGATCACCGGCACGAGCGCGAAGCCGGTCATCAGCTTTACCAGCGTGCCAGCCCTGCCGCAGGAGGAACTCCTGTCCCGCCTGCTGTTCGGGAGGTCCATCACCAACCTGTCAGCACCCGAGGCGCTGCAGCTCGCTTCGGCGGTCGGCTCGCTCCAGGGCGGCGGCGGCCTCGACCCGATCAACGCGGTGCGCAAGGCGGCTGGCCTGTCCCGCCTCAGAATCCTCGCTGCCGACCCGACCACCGGGCAGAAGACGGCGATTGCTGCCGGCAAGAATATCGGCCGCCACTTTTACGTCGAACTGATCACGGACGGGGAGGGCTATAGCGCGACCCAGATCGAATATCAGATCACGCGGTGGCTTTCGCTGCTGTCGTCGGTTTCGACCATCGGCCGACAGAGCATCAACCTGCGCGCGACAAGGGATTACTGAGCGCGGCGGCCATGAGAAAGGCCCGGCGGTTTCCCACCGGGCCTTCACCCCTTTTAG
>CAZGVX010000009.1:0-60564 GCA_964529225.1 uncultured Sphingobium sp. | reverse complement strand
AATGCGGCCCGGCTACGCGAGGTCAACCGGGTGCGGCGGCCGGGGCAGGTCCAGGGTCTCGCCCTCAGGCGTGGCACTCCGCCCGTGGCTCGCTGCCGTCCGCGTTGTGTCAATTCACGACGGCGCGAGGACGCGATTCGACAGACGATGGGCCAGCGCCGCGATGACCGCGCCCACCGCGAGCCCGAACACCGCCGACAGCATCGCGCCGGCAAGCCAGGCAACGGCGCCGTCGCCAACCGGCATCGCGTGACCCGCAAGCTCGGCCCAGTCATGGACAAGATGGGCGGGCGCCCCGACGTGGAACACCTCAAGCCCGTGCAGCAGGATGCCGCCGCCCACCCACAGCATCGCGACCATGCCGACATTGGACAGCACCGACAGCACGCCCGGCATCGCGTGCACCAGCGCCCGGCCGAGGCCCGCGCTCGCGCCGCCCCGCTGCGCGAGATGGAGGCCGATGTCGTCCATCTTCACGATGAGCGCGACCAGGCCATAGACGCCGCCGGTCACCAGAAAACTCACCGCCACCAGCGCCGCAGCCTGCGTCATGAACGGAACCGACGCCAGATCGGCGAGCGCGATCGCGATGATCTCCGCCGACAGGATCATGTCGGTGCGGATCGCGCCTGCGGTGCGCGCCTTTTCGATAGCGTCGGCATCGCCCTCTATCACGTCCTCGGCGTGATGGTCGCCGCCGGTCACGGCCTCGATAATCTTTTCCGCGCCCTCGAAGCACAGATAGGCCCCGCCCAGCATCAGGATCGGTGTGATCGCGATCGGCAGAAGCCAACTGAGGAGCAGTGCGGCCGGAACGAGAATCAGGAGTTTGTTGCGAAGCGACCCCAGCGCGATCCGCCCGATGATCGGCAGCTCCCGGTCCGGCGTCAGTCCGGTGACATAGGCGGGGGTGACCGCCGTGTCGTCGATCACCACACCCGCCGACTTGGATGCTGCCTTTGCGGACGCCGCGCCGATATCGTCAACCGACGCGGCGGCGAGCTTCGCAATCGCGGCCACATCGTCGAGCAGGGCAGCAAGACCGGATGCCATGGTGTCAGTTCTCCAGCTTCGGCAACGCCCAGTCCACCGGCGGGACGCCCCGCGCAACCAGAAAGTCATTGGCCTTCGAAAAATGCCGGCAGCCGAAAAAGCCGTTATGCGCCGACAATGGCGATGGATGCGCGGCCGTCAGCACGCGGTGGCGGTGGCTGTCGATCATCGCCGCCTTGGCCTTGGCGGGATTGCCCCACAGAAGGAAGACGACCGGGCGCGCCTGCGCGCTGACATGCGCGATGACCGCATCGGTGAAACGCTCCCACCCCTTGCCGCGATGCGCGCCAGCCTCCCCCTGTTCGACCGTCAGCACCGTGTTGAGCAGGAGCACGCCCTGCCGCGCCCAGTGTTCCAGAAAGCCATGATCCGGGGGATCAGCGCCGAGATCGGCCTTCATCTCCTTGAAAATGTTGACGAGGCTCGGCGGAGGCGGCACGCCCGGCCGGACGCTGAAGCACAGCCCATGGGCCTGACCGGGGCCATGATAGGGATCCTGCCCCAGTATCACGGCGCGCACGGTATCGGGCGGCGTGAGGTCGAGCGCGCGGAACCATTCGCTGCCCGGCGGAAAGATGCGCGCGCCCGCCGCCTTGCGCGCGAGCAGGAACGCCTTGAGATCGACCATGTAGGGCTGGCGGAATACATCGCCGAGCGCCGCCAGCCAGCCGGGTTCGAGACGCGGTTGAAGGCCGGGGTCGGCTATCGTCGGGGTCGCATTGCGCATCCCGCCCGGTTAGCGGAAAGCCAGTGCCCCGCGCAATGTTCGCTCAGCCGATCTTGGCCCAGGCGTCCGCAATATCGGAAATGATGGCGCGCGCGCTGGCGATCTTCTCGGGGTCGTTGTCATGCCCCGCCGCGATCAGGCGGCGGCGCGCCTCCCGATAGATGATCGCGAGGTTGACCGCGATGTCCCCGCCCTTTTCGAAGTCCAGGCTGGTTTCAAGCGCATGCAGGAGCGTCAGGGCGCGGGTCTGCTTGTCGGTCGCCTTGTGGCGGTCGCCTGCCTTGAACGCGAGCGCAGCCGCATCCATCGACAGCAGCAGTTCGTCGAACAGGATGCGCACCAGCTGGTGCGGCGTCGCGCCCTCGACCTTGCTCCCCGCATCGACGGCGGCATAACGGCGGCTGGCGGCGGCATAACCCGATTGTCCGAACATTATATGATGGTCCTCGTCCGTGTCTTGTTAGTTGCTGTTCCAGGCGTCGATCTGCGCGGTCAGATAGCTTTGCGTCGCCTTGAACTGCAGAAGTTTGGTCTGGAGTTTGCTGTAGCTGGTGTTGAGCTGCTCTTCGTAGGCTGTCATGTCCTCCTCGATCTTGTCGAGTTTGCTTTGCAGCGAGGTCTTGAGCTTGTCATAAACGTTGGCGGAGACGGCGAGCGGCCCGTCATCAGCGTTCAGATAATCAGTCACTTCGGCAAGCGCACCGGCAAGTCCGGGATGATCATCGTCCGACACCGTGGGGTTCAGCATCTGGACAACACCCTCCGGGTCATCCGCGATCGCCGCCTCCAGCTTTTCGGTGTCGATGGCGAGCGTGCCGTCCCGGTTGGTGGAAACGCCGAGATCAGACAGGGTCTTGTATGTCCCGTCGGTGGTGAGTTGCGTCGTGGTCAACTTGGAAAGCATCGTCTTCATGGTGCGGATGCCATTGTCGCTCGACAGCGTGCCGGACGTGCCAACCGAATCGGTGGTGTCGCCGGTGGGTGCAGACGTCGCGGCATTGAGCGCGCTACGCAACGTGTTGTAGTTGGCGACGAAGTCCTGCACGAGTTCGCTCATCGTGCTGGTCGGCTGGTTGGTCGCAAGCGTGACTTTGGTACCCGGCGCCGCCTTGTTAAGGTCGATCCGCAGATAGGGAATGGCGGTCGTCACCTCGTTGCTGTCGAATTCCATATCGACATTGTCGATGCTGATCTCGGCATTGGTGGCCGTCTGGGCCCGCGTCATGGTGGCGGTGTCGGCGCCGTTATAGACGAAACGCTGGAGATTGGCGTCGGCGCCCGCTCCGGCGGTGAGCGTGAAGGCGTTGTCCTCGCCGGTCGCGCCCTTGAGCACGAGCCGCGCGCCGCTCTTGTCGGTCACGACAGACGCGGTGACGCCAGTATTGGCGTTATTGATCGCCGAGGCGAGATCGGCCAGCGATGTCGAGGGCTCGGCGAGCGTGATGGCCGTCGTGGTGCCATTGACCGTGAGATCGAGCGTGCCTGTTCCGGCCAGCGCGGCGCCGTCGGTCAGGGCGGTGGACTGAAGCACCTGAGCACTGGCGAGCGCCTTCACCTCGAGCTGCGCGGGCAGGCCGGTCGGCGTGCCACCGGAAAGCAGGCTGACCGACGCGATGCTGGTGTCGTTCGACGCAGGTTCGCCGGAATAGCCGGACGTCTTCAGAAGTTCGGTGAGTGCCGTGGAAAAGGTCGATAGCGAGCTTTTCGCCGACGCGAGCGCCGATATGCGGGCATTGTTGGTCGAGACAAGGCTGGATACGGGTGTTTGGCGCGCAGTCCGCGCCGCGGACACCAGGCTGGAAACCAGCGAGGCCGTGTCGATCCCGGTGCTGTAGCCAAGCGCCGACGAAAGCGAATTGGCAATTGTCGATCCCGTCGATGCGAGCGAGTTGCTGTCCATGTCCCCGACTCCTTTATCGGGTGCTTAATACGGCCGGGTTGACAGCCGATTAAATCTTGTCACGCCGCCGCGGCATCGACGACAGCGGCGGAGGCATTGCCCTGCGCCGCCCGGGCCAGCGCGGCCTGGCGCGCGATCGACTGGGTCACACCGGAAACGAATGCCACCATGTCCTCGCTGGCGGGCGGCAAGGGCAGCACGACGACCGGCTGCGGCATCAGCGCCATCAGGCTGTTCTCCGCCTCCAGCAGGGCAGCCTGACTGCCGCGCCGTTGACCGTCCAGATTGCGCAGGGTGTCGTCTATGCCACGCTGCACACGCGCGTAGATGGCGGCGGCGCGGGCAAACTCTTCCGTCGCGGAGTCGTGTGTCGTCGATACCCCCGCCGCGTCCGATCGGGGGGGTGGCTTTGCCGCCACGGCATCGGTCCGCGACGAAGTGGCAGATGCGCGCGTAACCGGGCGCACGACCGCCGACACTCTCTCTGTCGCGCTCACAACCGAGGCCGCCGGCTCCGTCCGGGGCATGAACTCGTTCATGGCACATCATCCCTAATGCGCCCCACGTCACCAAAGAACGGACAATCACGGCTAATGTTTAGGTGACGATGACATTTTTCGGTTTCGGGGATCGCGCATCAGCTTTCGCGCCGTCCCTCGGCATCGAAACGTAGATCCTCCGGCAGATCGACATGCGGCCGGTCCATCTCGCTCGCCATGCGATGTTCGATGCGGAACACGAACGCGAGCACCACGGCGACCGACAGAAACAGCCGCTCGTCGATCGTCTGGTTGACCCGCGAGGTGTAGTAGAGCGCGCGGGTGAGCGCGGGATACTGGAGGATCGGCACATCATGCTCGGCGCCCGCCGCGCGGATCGTCGCCGCAATCTCGTCACAGCCGCGCGCGAGCACCACCGGCGCTGCGTCCCGGCCCGGCAGATAGCGCAGCGCCACGGCGAAATGGGTCGGGTTGGTGAGGATTACGGAGGCTTCGGACACCGCCTTGCGGATCGACGCGCCCGCCATCTCCATCTGGCGGCGACGCACGGCGGCCTTGTTCTCCGGCGAGCCTTCCTGCTCCTTGTGCTCCTCCTTGATCTCATGCTTGGTCATGTTGAGCCGCTTGGCGCGGCTCATGATCTGCGCCGGCACGTCGATGCCCGCAATGAGGAACAGCGCGCCCGCGAGCGCCAGCGAGACGAGGATGAACATCTGCCCGACCTGATCGAGCGCAGGCACGATGCCCGCCTTGCCCATCGCCCGGATCGCGGTCAGCCGCTCCCACACCAGCCAGCCGCCGATGGCGCCGAGCAGCATCACCTTGGCGACGGACTTGATGAGTTCGATCAGGCCTTGCGGCCCGAACAGCCGCTGAAGGCCGGTCAGCGGATTGAGCTTGTTGGCCTTGAACGCGAACGCATTGGGCCGAAAGCCAAGCGAGCCGAGCAACGCGGGCGCAGCGATCGCCGCCGCAAAGGTCGCCAGGATGACGGTGCCGATCGGCACAGCCACCAGCGAGAGCAGGTGAAAGGCGCGCTCTTCGGGCCGGAACGCCCTGATCTCGTTGGGCCGGATCGTCAGCCCCTCGCGCAGCATCTCGCGGATCGCGTCCATGATGAGCGGGCCGTTCACCGCCATGGTGGCGATCCCCGCCATCACCACGATGGCAGTGGCCAGCTCGCGCGACTGGAGGATGTCGCCATTCTTGGCGGCCTCGGCCAGCTTCTTTGCTGTCGGCTTTTCTGTCTTTTCGCCTGCGGTCTCCGCCATGCGCTCAGCCCCCCGAGAGCTGGCGCGCCATGTCGAGCGCGGCGTTCAGCGCCTCTGTGATGCTCTCGGCGAGCACCGGCGCGGCAATCGCGAGGAGAACGAGACCGCCCATCAGCGTGGCGGGCAAGCCCACCGCAAAAAGGTTCAGCGCGGGCGCCGAACGGGCCAGCACGCCCATCACGATCTGGATGAGGATGAGGGCGAAGGCGACCGGCAGGGCGATCGTCACCCCCGCGCCGAACATCGACCCGCCGAACCAGACAAGGTCATGGATGGCGGCATTGGGTATCAGGCCGCCGCCCGGCGGCAGCGCCCGGTAGCTTTCGACGATGAACTGGATGAGCATGAGGTGCCCGTCCATCGCGAGCAGCAGGAACGTCGCGAGAATTGACAGGAACTGGCCGACCACGGGCGTGGCTGCGCCCGACTGCGGATCGACCATGGTCGAAAAGCCCAGGCCCATGGCGTTGGCGATCGTCTCGCCGCCCACGAAGGCGGCGGCATAAGCGATCTGAAGCGTGAAACCGAGGGCGAGCCCGGCGAGCACCTCGCCCGCGACCAGACCGATGCCGGCGAAGGACACCACACCCGCGGGCGGCAGCTCGATCGTCACGCTGTTGAGCGCCGCCATGCCGATGGCGAGCGACAGGATGATACGGATCTGCACCGGGACGGCGGGCGCCCCGAAGATCGGCGCGGCGACGAAGGCGGCGCCGGGACGCACCATGGCGATGAGCCACAGCCACAGCTGCGTCTCGACGCCCGCAAAGCCTGGCGCGATGAGGTCCATGGCCGCTAGGAGAACAGGTCCGGAATGCGCTGGAATATTTCGCGGGTGAAGTCCGCGACCAGCGCGAGGATGGTGCCCCCGAACAGCACCAGCGTGCCCCCGACGATGATGAGCTTGGGCACGAAGCTGACCGTCGCCTCGTTGATCGAGGTCGCCGCCTGAATCATGCCGATCACCACGCCCGCGATCAGCGCGGGTAGCAGGATGGGCGCCGTGGCGAGCGCCGCCACCCACAAGGCCTGCTGCGCGAGGCCAACGAAGAAATCCCCGTTTTCCATGGCCTATCGCGTCCCTGTCGTCACGTCGCGAAACTTCCCGCGAGCGACCCCATGGTGAGCGCCCAACCATCGACCAGCACGAACAGCAGCAGCTTGAACGGCATCGAGATGATCGTGGGCGACAGCATCATCATGCCGAGCGCCATCAGCGTGGAGGCGACGACAAGGTCGATAATGAGGAACGGCAGAAAGATCATGAAGCCGATCTGGAACGCGGTCTTGAGTTCGCTCGTCACGAAGGCCGGCAGGAGGATGGTGAAGGGAATGTCCTCCGGCGTGTTGAAGGCGGGCGCCTTGGCCAGGCCCGCGAACAGGCGCAGATCCGTCTCGCGCGTTTGCTTGGTCATGAAGCCGTGCAGCACCTTGCCCGACCGGCCGATCGCTTCCTCGATGCTGATCTGGCCATTGCCATAGGGCGTGTAGGCCGTCGCCGTGATCTGGTCGATCGCCGGGCGCATGATGAACATCGACAGGAACAGCGCCAGCCCGACGAGCACCTGGTTGGGGGGGGTCTGGGCGAGGCCCATCGCCTGCCTCAGGATCGACAGCACGATGATGATGCGCGTGAAGCTCGACATCATGAGCACCAACGACGGCAGCACCGTCAGCAGGCTCATGAGGATGAGGATCTGGAGCGAGAGCGACAGCGGGCGGCCATCGCCCGACACCTCGCCAAGCGCCTTGGTCAGCGCGCCGGACGACTGCGCGGCCCCCTCGGACACCGGGCCGGTCGCGATCTGCGCCAGCGCCGGTTCGGCGAGGAGCAGCACAAGCGCGCCCACGCCAGCCATCTTTAGAAGAGTGCTACCCCGCACGGCGGTCGCTCTCGGCGATGCGCTCGATCCGCCCGCGCGTCACCGACAGGAGGATGGTGCGGCCGTGAAATTCGACAACGGCGAGCTTGCCGAAACTGCCGAGCGGCACCGCGTCCACCACCCGGACGGCGCGGTCGGCACCCGCCGCCATCATGCCGGGCTGATATTTGCGCCACAGCCACAGCGCGCCGAATGCGAGGCCACCCACCATCGGCAGCAGGATGGCGAGCTTCAGGAAATACCAGAACATCATGGCTCAGCTGCGCCGTTCGATGCCGGCAAGGCGCGTATCGGTCGAGGCGATCTCGACGATGCGCACGCCGTACCGGCCGTTGACGGTCACGACCTCGCCGCGGGCCACCAGCGTGCCGTTGACCATGATGTCGAGCAGCTCGTCAGCCTGCCGGTCAAGCTCGACGACGCTGCCCTCCGCCAGGTCCATGACTTCGGCAAGGCGCAGGGAGGTGGAGCCCACCTCTACCGTCACGCGGACGGGAATGTCCCGCAACAGGCGGAAGTTGCCGCCCGAATACAAATCCACCGCAGCGTCCTCGACGCGGGGGGTATCGCTCATATCGCTCATCGTTCCGGTCCGATCCCTAAGCCAGTTTTTCGATCATGAAGGCGGCGCGCCCGTCCTGTTCGCCGATGGTGCCATGGGCGAACACCCTGTCGCCGACGATCAGCGGCAGGTGGCGGGCAATGTGAATGTTGATGACGTCGCCGGGCTTGAGCGCCATCAGCTCCGACATTTTGAGATTGGGCCGGGCCAGCACGGTGCGCGCGGGCAGGCGGACATCGTTGAGGCGTCCGGCAAGCTGGCGCTGCCAGATCGGGTCGACCCGTGGCAGCATGTCGATATCGGTGGAGGTGCTGCCCGTCTCGATGCCCTCAAGGCCGGCCATCGGATAGACGAATTCGATGGTGAAGGGGTCGCGCTCGCCAATATTCACGGCGAACCCATGGACCAGCATCTCGGCGTCGGCCTCGGCGATCTCGGCATGGGCGAGGCCGGTTTCGCGTCCGAGGAGGAAGCATTCCAGCGGCGTGATTTCCGCCCAGCATTCGGCGAGCACTTTCATGAACTGACCGGCGAGACGTTCCACGATGCGGTCTTCGGTCGGGCTGAATTCGCGCATCTCGGCGGGCACCGTGCCGCCCTTGCCGCCGTAGAAGCGGTCGACCAGCGCCGAGATGAGCCCCGCGTCGATGCGCAGCGCCACCGGCCCCTTGACCGGATGCGCGCGGTAGAGGCTGAGGGACACGAACGGCGGAACGCACGCATCCCACATCATGAACATGGTGCGGTCGACAGGCTTTGGCGTGACGGTCGGTCGCCCCCCGCTATAGGGTTCGACGGCGAGCCTCAGGCGACGGGCAAGCCGGTCGCCCAGCTTGTCGATGGCATTGACGATGCCCGCCGACTGCCCATGCGCGGCGGCACGCCCGAATTGATATGGCTTCGGCTCTTCCATTGCACTGTCCCCGTCCGGCCCCCGCCGGACACAGTGCTACTGAATAACGAAACTGGTAAAATAAACGTTATCAACCCCGCTGTAGCCGGTCTTATCCTTCAGCACATCGTTGATGATTTTGACCATTTTGCCCTGCAGCCTTTCCTTGCCATGTGGCGTGGAAAGGTCGGATTCCTCCTGCTGCGCGAGCATCATGAGGAGCGCGGAGCGGATCGCCAGCTCGTGCGTCTGGATTCCGGCGATCACGCGCTGATCATAATAAGTGGAGATCGCGATCGTCATCTGGGCGAACGCATCGGTGTCGATGAGATTCGAGGTGAACGGAGTCGGTATCTGATAATAGGTGGCCTGATAGGCCTGGGTGTTCTTGGGCCGCGGCAGGTCCTCGGGATGATGGGGCGGCGCGTTGGGATCCGGCGCCTCATGGCTGCCACCACCCCCGCCGCCACCGCCGTGGCCGCCGTCGCCACCGGACGCAAAGCCGTGGGCGGCCGCGACCGCCTCGGCCGTCTGGCCGCGCGGCACCAGCACCGGCTTGTTCGGATCCTCCTTGTGCTCTTCCTCTTTCATGGAACCGGCCGCGATGAATCCCGCCGCCGCGCCGCCCCCGCCGAGCACGAGGACACCGACGCCGATGATGATCAGCTTCATCATGCCGCCCTTGCCTTTTTTCGGCTTGGCGGCCGCTTCGTCGCTCATTGTCCGGTCCCCTTAGGCATAGCGAATGTTGGGCGCGTCATCGCGGCCCCTGGAGCGGTCGCTCCTGTCGGCGCGGTCGCTGCGCTCATCAAGAACGGCAGGACGCGGCGAAGCTTTACCATGATCCGCTTGCGCACCCTGTTGCTGGCTCTGCTGCTGCGGCTGCTGGCCCGTGCCCGCGCTGCCGCCGCTCTGGCCGGACAGTGCGCTCTCCTGCCGCTGGGGCTGGCCCTGCGACGACGTCTGCTGCTGCTGCTGGGCATTGGCGCCGGGATCGCGGGCGGTGTCGAAGCTCCCCTCCGGCGCGCGCTGGATGCTGATGCTGCCGAGTGACAGCGCCTGGAGCCGCGCATCGGCCTGGAGGGTCGACTGGCCGTCGGACAGCCGGCGGGCGGCCTCGTCCGTTTCGGCAAGCATCTGGACCCGGCCGCCGTCGACGCCTTGCCAGATGTCCACCTGGATGCGGCCCAGATGGGGCGGCGAGAGCTGGAACCGGCTGTGTCCGGCGCCCTCGGCCAGGCGATTGATTTCGGTTGCCATGCGGTCGATCCACTGACCGCCGACGCCCATGTCGATGACGGTGTCCGACAGGCTCACGCCGACGTCGGTCGCGGCGCCGATCGCTGCCGACGTCGCGGAGACGCCGGAGGGGGCCGCGGGCGGCGCGACCGTCGCGGTCTGCGCGGGGTTGTCCCGGCTTTCCGGTATCGGAACGGGGGCCGCCTGGGGGTCGGCGTCGCCGCCCGAGGCCTGGCCGTCCGGCTCAGCGCCGTTGCCGCCCTGCTGCTGCTGGGAAAGACCGATCGTGTTCAGCACCTCCGCGCCCCGCGCTTGTGTCGCGCCGGTCGCGCCGTCGAGGCGAACGGCGACATCGCCGGACGAGGATTTGGCAGTTCGGGGAGTCGCAGCTTGCACGGGCGTCGACGGAGTCAGTTGCCCCCCGATCAGCGCCAGAAGGCTGGCGGCCGTCCCGGCGTCGGGCGTGGATTCCGCCTCGACGCTGCCGGCCTTGCTCTTGCCTGCCTTCGCGGTCGGCGCCTTGCTGTCCATGCCGGTCTTTTCGGGCGCGGCCGTCAGCGACAGGGCGTCTAGCGCAGCCCTTGCCGCGCCGCTGTCGACAGCGAGGCCGTCCTGCGCGCCTGCGAGCAGCCCCGTCACCCCTGTCACACCCGGCGCGGCATCGCCTGCCACTGCGACCACCGGCGTGTCGCGGTTCGCCGCCTGCGGGACAAGGATTTTGGCCATGATGGTTCCGGTCAGCCCGGTTTCGCCGGGCGTCACCGCGCCTTCCGTGCCGATGGCGGTCGAAAACGCCGCAACCAGCGCCGAGAAATCGTCCCCACCACCGGTCGCGGCGGCGGCTTTCCCGCCCGGCCCGCCTGTCCCCGCCGCCGTCGTGGCGACAACCTGACCCACTGTCGTCATCGTCCATCTCCCTTCGATTGCATTTTCCGGTACAGCGGCAGCGCGGCGATGCGCGCTTCCGCCAGATCCTCAGCCGCCGCGCGCGCCTTGTCCTTGAGGCGTTCGGCGATTTCGCGTTCGCGGTCAGCCGCGATGGCGGCCGCCTCCTTCGTCGCGATGCGGCGCTTGGCGTCATAGAGCGCGCCATCGAGCTGCCGTCCCGCCTTTTCCAGCCGATCGGCCAGTTCGCGCTGCGCCGCGAGCGCCCCGCCGATCGTCTGGCGCGGCTCGCCAAACAGCTCCTCGCGCACGCGGGCCAGCCGCTCCGCATTGTTCGCGATTTCGGCGGCGGCGTCGCGGGCCTTTGCCGCTTCCCCGACCGCCAGCACATGCTGCACATGGCGCACCCGCACGAGGCGACCCCGGCGCTGGACGAGGCGCGTCATGCCGCCCCTCCGAACTGCGCGACGAGCGCCGCGGCGCTGTCACCGATGGAGATGGTGGACTTCACGTCCTGCCGCAGGAATTCCAGCAACTCGGGCCGCCGCTCCACGGCTTCGTCGATGACGGGGTCGTTGCCGGGGCGATAGGCGCCCATGAGGATCAGATCCTTGTTCTCCTCATAGGCGGCCCAGAGCCGGCGATAGGCCGTCGCGGCGGCAAGATGCGGGCCATCCACCACGTCGGTCATCACGCGCGACAGGGATCTGCCGATGTCGATGGCCGGGAAGATGCCCTGCTCCGACAGATGCCGCGACAGGACGATATGGCCGTCGACGATCGCGCGGGCGGTGTCGACGATCGGGTCGTCGGTATCGTCCCCATCGGCCAGCACCGTATAAAGCGCGGTGATCGACCCGCCTGAGCGGCTGTCCACCCCCGCCCGCTCGCACAGGCGCGGGATGAACTGGAGCGCGGAGGGCGGATAACCTTTCATCGCGGGCGGCTCGCCAAGCGACAGGCCGATCTCGCGCTGGGCATGGGCACAGCGCGTGAGGCTGTCGATGAGCAGCAGCACCCGCTTGCCCCGGCTCCTGAAATATTCGGCGATCGCGGTCGCCCGTGCAGCAGCGCGCAGACGCAGCACCGGCGGATGGTCGGCAGGCACCGCGACGACGACGCTTTTTTGCATCATCGGTCCGGCGAGCTTCGTCTCGATGAAGTCGCTCACCTCCCGGCCGCGTTCCCCGATCAGGCCAGCAACCACGATGTCCGCCTCGGCACCCGCGATCATCTGGCCCATCAGCACCGACTTGCCGACGCCGGAACCGGCGATGATCGCGATGCGCTGGCCGCGTCCGGCGGTCAGCAGCGCATTGACGGCGCGCACGCCGAGATCGAACGTTTCGAGGACGCGCCCCTTGTCGAGCACATTGCCGCGCACCCCGTTCAACGGCCACTGACCGTTGGCGACGACCGGCCCCTTGCGATCGAGCGGCTGACCCATGGCGTCGAGCACGCGGCCGATCAGCCCCTCGCCGACCTGCACCATGTTCGCCGCGCTGTCGGGCTCCACCCGCGCGCCGTTTTCGAGCGGCGCATCCTGATCGAGCGGCACCAGCACCGCCCGGCTGCCTTTAAAGCCGACCACCTCGGCACGCACATCGCGGCCGTCGGCGGCGCGGATACGCGCGCCCGCGCCAATGGGCCGGGAAAAGCCCGTCACCTCCAGATTGCCGCCCTCATGGCCGACAAGCCGTCCGACATGGCGCGGCAGGCTGTTGGTGATCTCGAAATGGTCGAGGAGCCGCTGGGCGCGCTCGGCATGGGCGGCAATCATGCGCGGCCCTCCATGTCATCCATCAGCGCCTTGAGGCGATCGAGCCGCACATCCGGCCCGTCTTCGATCCATCCATCGGCGGTGGCGAGCCGCACCGACCCGCGCGACAGCGACGGATTGGGCGCAAGCTGCACGCCAAGACCCTGCGGCTCGATCAGCGGCAGGTCGGCCGGGTTGACTTCAAGCACCGACTTCGCGTCGTCCGGGTCGATACAAGCCGCAACCGCCGCGCACCGCTCCGCGAGCAGCGCCTCGTCCACCGCAACCTCACCCATGATCTGTCCGACCAGCCGGAGCACGGCCTGGCTCAGCATGGCCGCCAGCGCGCCCTCGCCCGCCCCGGTGAGCGCGACCAGCGCCTCGGCGAGCGCCAGCCGCGCGGCGTCATCCGCCTGCGCCGCCTCGCGCGTAACGCGCTCGCCTTCCTGAAAGCCCATGACGAAGGCCTCCTGCTGAAGGCGCTCGATCGGATCCTCCTGCGGTTCGTCCGGCATGGCGTCGGGCGTCTGCCCGCGCGCCGGATGCCAGCCCGCCCCGTCGCCGGACGCGCCGTAGCGGGACCGGAACGGCGCGCGGCCAGCCTTGGCCAGCGCATCGAACCCGCCGACCCGGGCTGCACCCGCAATGTCCGAGGGATCCCAGATGCTAGACATAGTCGTCGCCCTGCCCGCCGAGCTGGATGGTGCCATCCTCGCCCATCTTGCGCCCGATGGCGATGATCGCCTTCTGCGCCTCCATCACGTCGGCCAGACGCATGGGGCCGCGTTCCTCCATCTCGTCCGCGATGGACTGGGCCGCACGGGCCGACATGCAGCCAAGGATCTTGGCGCGCAGCCCTTCGGTCGCCCCCTTGAGCGCCACCACCAGCTGATCGTTGTCGACCGAGCGCATGAGCGTGCCGAGGTCCTTGTCGGACAGAGCCATCAGGTTCTCGAACACGAACATCTCGTCCTCGATCGACTGGGCGACCTGCTTGTCGCGCTTGGTAAGCGCCTTGATGATGCGCTGTTCGTGATCCTTGCGCAGATTGTTCATGATCGCGGCGGCTTCGCTCGTTCCGCCGCGCTGGGTGGTCGTGCCGCTCGAACGGGCGCCGCCACTACCGCCGGCACCATTGAACAGCGCCTCCAGATCATCGAGCGCCTCGGTCGTCACCGGACCGAGCGTCGCGACGCGATAGACGACCTCTTCCTGCTTGTCCTGCGGCAGCAGCTGGAGCACCTGGCCCGCGACATCCGGCTCGAGATGCGCAAGCGTGATCGCCATGATCTGCGGATGCTCAAGCTCGATGACGACGGCGATGTCCTTCGCCTCCATCCATTTCAGCATGCCGAGCTTGGCGCTCTTGGCGGGCGGGGTGATGCGGGCGAGCATATTGTCGGCCCGGTCGGCGCCCAGCGCCTTGTGCATCGCGCCCCGGATATGCTTGGCGGCGCCATAACCAATGGTGGTGCGCCCCTTGGCCTTGCCAACAAAGCGTTCGAGCGCCTGGTTGACCTCGTCGACCTCGACGTCGACCACATCATACATGGCATAGCCCAGTTCGCGCACTTCCTCCGGCTCCAGCCGGGAGAGGATCTGCGCCGCCTCGTCCTCGTCGAACAGCATCAGCAGCACGGCGGCGGCGGCGCTGCCCGGCATTTTGCCGGTGGGGTCAGCCTCAGCCATCGTCTTTCTTCCCTTCACGCAGCAGGTCGCGCACGACCAGCGCCGCGCGGTCCGGGTCCTGCTTCACGAAATTGCGGATGAGCTGCGCCCGGTCCTGATAATCATGGGTCGACGAGATCATGTCGAGCGTCACCGTCTGGCTGGGATCGTGGACCGCCTTTTCGGAAAGGGCCTGGGAGATTTCCTGGCCGAGCTGCTCCTTGCGCTCCTCCTCCTGGGCCACCGCCGCCGCCCTGGCCGACGACCACCGCTTGATGAGCGGGCGACCGATGCCGAGCAGCAGCACCAGCGTTACCAGCAGCGCCGAAATGTTGCGGACGAGCGGCGCGAACCAGCTCGCCTCATACCAGGGGGTGCTGGCGGCGGCATCGTCGAGCGCGGCAAATTTCCTTGAGGACAGGGCCACCACGTCGCCCCGCGCCGCATCGAAGCCGACCGCGCCCTTGACGAGCTGTTCGAGCGCCGCGATCTCCTGCGGGGTGCGTGGCTTGCCATCGGTTCCATTGTCGAGTGCGACCGCGACCGAGATGCGCCGGACCGTGCCGACCGCATCGCGCGTCACGCTCACTTCCCGGCCAAGCGCGAAATCGCGGTTGAAGGTTTCCGAGGTCTTGTAGGGCGGCTCGGGCGGGATGCTGGGCTGGCCGCCGGTCGCCGTCGTGCTGCCCGGAATGGCCGGGCCGAGTGCGGCGGGCTGACCGTTCGCTGGCGGCGGCGCGCCTGGCGCTGTCGGGGTCGGGGGCGGCGCGCCCTGAATGGCGCCGGGCACACCGCCGACCTGCGCGCCCGCCGAATTAGGGGTCGCAGCGTTCCATGTGCCGGTTTCCGCGCGCACCCGCGCCTCGTCCTGCGGATAGGTTTCGCGCGTTGCCTGCCGTTCCGCGAAATTCACCTCGGCATGAACCTCGGCGGAGAATTTGCCGGCGCCGAGAATGGGCGTCAGCAGCGTGGCGAGCGCCTGGCGATAGCGTTCCTCGATGCGCGACTGCACCGCGATCTGCCGGTCCGTCTCCGCATTGTCGCCGCTATTCTGGCTGAGCAGGCGACCATTTTGATCCACCACAGAGACCGCGTCCGGCGTCATTTCCGGCACGGACGAGGCGACGAGATGCACGATGGCGTCAACCTGTGCCTGCGCCAGCGCCCGTCCGCCCGCCAGCTGAAGCATGACGGAGGCGGTCGGCTTGGTCTGCTCGCGCAGGAAGATGCTGGGCGGCTCGACCGCCAGATGAACCCGCGCCTTCTGCACGGCGTCGATCTGCTCGATGGTGCGGGCCAGGTCGGCCTCGCGCGCCGCGCGCAGTTTCTCGCCCTCGACCGCACGGCTGGCGCCCATCGGCATGGAATTGATCATGCTTTCGCCATCCGGCGCGCTTTTGGGCAGGCCGGCGGCGGCGAGCTTCATCTTGGCGTCGAAATATTTTTCCTCGTCGACCGTGATCGCGCCGGTCTTGTCGTCAAACTGATAGCCGATGTTGTTCTTGTCGAGCAGTTCCGCCACCGCAGCCTGATCGGCATCGGGCAGACCCCGGAACAGGTCGCGCTGCGGCGGTTCGCGCAGGGCAAGCCAGGCCAGGGCGGAAAGGACGGTCACACCGGCCAGACCCACCAGTGGCAGGCTGCGCTGCACGGCGGGCTGATTGACGAAGCCGGTCAGGCGCAGGCGCATCGCCTGCACCGGGTTGCCGCCCCCCATGGAAGGCAGACCGGCGCGGCCACCGTCGACAGTAGCGATATTTGCGTCACTCATGGATTATGTCCGCCTCACACCGGCATGCTCATGATGTCCTTGTAGGCGGACAACAGCTTGTTCCTGACCTGAAGGGTCGTCTCAAATCCGACATTCGCCTGCTGCTTGGCCAGCATGACCGCGGCGATATCGGTCGTTTCGCCGCGTTCGTAGGCATCGGTCGCCTGACCCGCCTCCGCCTGCATGGCGTTGACCTGTTCGATCGCCCCTTTCAGCGCCTTGGCGAAATCGGCGCCGCCGGCCGGGCCGGTTGCTCCCTGTGCCCCGTTCGCACCGGCTGCGCCGGATGCCGCCTTGCCAACGGCGTCCTGAAGGGCGTTGTTGCGCTGAAGGATCGACTGGCGGAGCGCCAGCACATTGTCGACGGATAGTCCGGCCATGACCTAAGCCCTCCCGCTCAGACCGCGATCGCCAGCTCGCGCATCTCGGCGAGCCGATAGCGCAGCGTACGTTCGGAAATGCCGAGGAGGCGGGCGGCGCGGGCGCGATGGCCGTCCGTATCGCGCAGCGCGGAGCGCACCGCGTCAATCGCGGAATGGCGGGCAATATCCCTGAGGCCGCGCGCCTGTGGCAGTGGTCGGGCCACCACCGGGGCCGCCACGGGTGCGGCCTCGAGGCTGAGATCGTCAGCCGTGATCGCCTCCCCGTCCTTCAGCAGGAGCGCGCGCTGGAGCACATTGCCAAGCTCGCGGGCATTGCCCGGCCAGCTATGGCGCATCAGACAGGCGACAGCGTCCGCATCCGGCCAGGCGAAGCGCGCGCCATTGTCGAGCGGCAGCTGATGGCGAAGCAGAAAGGCCGCGGCGATCGCGCGGATGTCGCCGGGGCGCTCGGCCAGCGGCTTCAGGACGAGCGGCATGACGTTGAGGCGCCAGTAGAGATCGGCGCGGAAGCGTCCGGCCTCCGCCTCGGCGGCCAGATCGCGGTTGCACGCCGCGATGACGCGAACGTTGACGGGCACGGGATGGGTCGCGCCGACCGGCAGAACCTCGCCCTCCTGCAACGCGCGCAGCAGCTTGGCCTGAAGCCCCAGCGGCAGTTCGGCGATCTCGTCGAGGAACAGCGTGCCGCCATCCGCCGCGCAGAACAGGCCCTCGGACGATGCCGCCGCGCCGGTAAAACTGCCCTTGCGGTGGCCGAACAGCATGGCCTCCATCATCGTTTCGGGCAGCGCCGCGCAGTTGACGGCGATGAAATCGCGCTCGACCCGGCCGCTCGTCAGGTGAAGAAAGCGCGCGATGCCTTCCTTGCCGGTGCCGGTATCGCCCTGCACCAGCACGGTCGCATCGCTGTCCGCAACCCGCGCGGCAAGGCGCAGCAACCGGGCGCTCGACAGATCGCCGAGCGCGGGCATGCCCGCCGGGCGAAGCATTTCGGCGATAAAGGCAAAACCCATCGCGCTGTCGTCCGCGCCGAATCGGATCCGCGCGGGCAGGCCGTTGCCAGCGGGCAACAGGCCCGGCGGCCCGTCCCGATAGTCGATCAGAATGTCCCGGTGGCTCGCGGCGGCGAGTTCCTCGATCCCGAGAAGGCGCGACACGCCCTTGGCGCGCGGCGCGGCCGGATCGAATATCCGGGCGGCAAAACCTGCAGTGTCAAGCCATGCGCTGATCGCCGGCAACAGCCGCGCGACTCGCTGGCTCATGTCGACTGGCAACATGAGTATGATATCCCCGATCAATTCCGGCGCGCACTCCCCCGAGCGCGAACCGCTTTCGACAGGGGCCAATCTGCGCCCCCTATGCTTATGATATGGTTAAGCTCCGCAAGGGCTTGCCGGGTGACGGCAAGAAATTTCCGCTTGCCGATCCGGCGGCAACGCCTCGGTCGGATCGCCGCCCGCCTGCGTACGCGCGCGGGATTCCTTTATATGGATACAGCGCACATCGGCCCGCCCCTCGCGAAAAAAATGCGTCCCGCCCTAAAACACGATCCGCACAGGCCGTTCTGGCACTCGAGGCCGCATCCCTTGGAAGGGCAGCGACCTGAACCCAACACGGGAAAGGATTGCTAAGATGACCGTTATTGCTTCCAACGTTCCTGCTCTGCGCGCCACCAATGCTTCGAACATGGCGCAGATGGGCCTTTCTACCGCCATGGAGCGCCTGTCCTCGGGCAAGCGCATCAACTCGGCCAAGGACGACGCCGCCGGCCTCGCCATCTCGACCAAGATGACCTCGGAAATCCGCGGCCTGTCGGCTGCGATGCGCAACGCCAATGACGGCATCTCGGTAACGCAGGTCGCCGAAGGCGCTCTGGGTGATGTCAACAACATCCTGCAGCGTATGCGCGAACTGGCCGTGCAGGCCTCCTCGGGCACCGTCAGCGACGATGACCGCTCGGGCATCCAGGCGGAAGTCAGCCAGCTGCTCGACCAGGTCCAGAACATTTCCGACCGCACCACCTTCAACGGCATCGCGCTGATGAACGGTTCGGCCACCCTGACCAGCGGCGCGACCGGCGCGGCGATCTCGATCCAGACGGGCACCAACTCGGGCGAGACCGTCGATGTCGAGATCAACTCGGCCGACGCCACCGCGCTGGGCATCGACACGCTCGACCTCAGCACCCAGACGGGCGCGGACGCCGCTCTCGCAACGCTCGACACCGCGCTGCAGACCGTTTCGGAAGGCCGCGCAACGCTCGGTGGTATCCAGAACCGCCTGGAGACGACCGTCAGCACGCTGACCAACACCGTCACCAACCTGACCGAGGCCCGCTCGCGCATCGAGGACGCCGACTTCTCGACCGAATCGAGCATGATGGCCAAGAACCAGATCCTCAGCCAGGCATCGACCGCGATGCTTGCCCAGGCCAACCAGAGCCAGCAGGGCGTGCTGAGCCTGCTCCGCTAAGTTCAGCGGTAGCGAACAAGTTCGGTCGGGCAGGATACTGGTCCATCCCGCCCGGACGAAGATCCCCCGGCACACAACTGTCCCCACCGTGCCGGGGGTCACCCCTTTCGACGGACCAGAACCCTGGATCCTCGCTCCCCCGGGCGAGGATCCTTCGATTCTAAGGCCTGTAACCGGCTGAACGTGTCAGCGTGTCAGCGCCTGCTCCCACACCGTCGGCTTGAACCCGACAATCAGCGGCCCGGCGCCTGTGACGACCGGCCGCTTGATGATCGCGGGATGGGCGAGCATGAGCGCCATGGCCCCGGCCGCGTCCAGCCCCTCGCGCGCAGGCTCCGGCAGCTTGCGCCATGTGGTGCCGGCGCGATTGACCAGCGCCTCCCAGCCGAGTTCCGCCACCCATGCGGCGAGCAGATCGCGCTCGAGCCCGTCCTTGCGGAAATCATGGAAGCGGTGCGCGATGCCGTGCTCGGACAGCCAGGCCCGCGCCTTCTTCACCGTGTCGCAGTTGGGGATGCCATGCACGACCAGCTCAGTCATCGGCGCCCACCTCGAACCGGTCTGCGAGCGTCAGCCGGTCGAGCACCGCCGCCGTCTCGTCCCGAACCTTCAGCATGATCCGGCGCATCTCGCATTCCTCCTCGGGCAGGCAGTTCTTGCACTGCTGCGGCGCATAGCGGCTGGCGCAGGGCACCAGCGCCAGCGAGCCGTTGGTGAGACGCAGGATGTCGCCATAGCGGATGTCGACCGGCGGCAAAGCGAGCCAGTATCCGCCATCTCGCCCGCGCTGGGTGGCAACGAGCCCGGCGCGCGACAGCTCCGACAGGATCACGGTCAGGAATTTCGCGGGGATATTCTGCCCGTTAGCGATGTCAGGCAACTGAATCGGCCCCTCGCCATAACGCCGCGCAAGATGCTGCAGCGCCCTGATCGTGTACCGCGTGCGTTGCGACAGCATTCCTACGCTTTCGAAAGACAAAGCATGATTGATGCATATCGACCGGAGGCTTCCCCCGCAAGACATTCGCCCGCCTCGTCTCGCGCCGGGCCGATTTATCGTTATAAACTTGTTAATGCGCTGTTTGGCATGATGATTTCGATATATTCGGGCTTGCAACGCAGCGATTGCGTTCGGATCGGGGGCGAGACATGAGACGCAGGCGAATGTTGACGGCGATCGGGCTTGGCATCGGCGGACTTGTGCTGGCCGCCTCGATGCCCCTGCTGAGCGGCGCGAGCGCCCAGACCGGCGCGGGGCCGAGCCTCGTCAATGGCTGGAACGGCCTGTCCGCGATCCCCGGCTTTTCCCGCCCGATCCCCGCCGCGCAGGTCGCGCCCCCGCCGCCGCCCGCGCTCGATGCGCTGATCCAGACGCTCGGCAGCCGCTTCAACGGCCATGTCGGCATCGCGGTGCAGAGCGTCGATGCCGGCTGGACGATCAGCTACAACGGCAACGACCGCTTTCCGCAGCAGAGCGTATCAAAGCTGTGGGTGGCGATGGCGATGCTCGACGCCGTCGACCGCGGCAAGATCACGCTGGCGAGCCCCGTCACCATTCGCCCGGCCGACCTTACCTTGTTCCACCAGCCGGTTGCCGCGATGGTGACGAGTGCCGGCTACACGACGACGCTGGGCGAACTGTTCACCCGCGCGATGACCGAGAGCGACAACACCTGCAACGACAGCGTGCTGCGCATGGTTGGCGGGCCGGAAGCGATCAGGAGCTATCTGGCGCGGCGCGGTATCGACGGCATCCGCTTCGGGCCGGGCGAGCGACTGCTCCAAAGCGCGACCGCCGGGCTCGACTGGAGCCAGGACCTTGCGCAGGGACGCCGCTTCCTCTCGGCGCGCGCAGCCCTGCCCCGCTCGGTGCGCGAGCGCGCGCTCGATGCCTATCTTGCCGATCCGATGGACGGCGCCAAGCCGGTCGCGATCGTGACGGCCCTCGCCCGCCTCAAGCAGGGCGAGATGCTCTCGCCCGCCTCGACCAGCCTGCTCCTCTCGACCATGGCCTCCGCCAGAACCGGCCCGCAGCGGGTCAAGGGGGGCGTGCCCGCCGGATGGCATTATGCGCACAAGACCGGCACCGGCCAGGATCTGCCGCCGCGCTCGACCGGCTATAACGATGTCGGCATCATGACCGCACCGGATGGATCGAGCTATGCGATCGCGGTGATGATCGGCAGCACGACCGAAACGATACCGGCCCGCTGGCAGCTGATGCAGGCGGTATCCCGCACCGTCGCCCAGATGCATGTGCCGACGGGCGCGCGCTATGCAGGCGCCCTGCCGGTCAGAGCAGAAACGCGCCCCTGATCACCGTGACACAGCGACCGGACAGAACAACCCGGTCGCCAGCCAGCCGGCAACCGACATGGCCGCCGCGCGCGCTGGCCTGAAACGCCGTGAACGTCTCGCGGCCCAGCCGTTCGGCCCAATATGGGGTGAGAACCGCATGGGCCGATCCCGTCACCGGGTCCTCGTCGATACCAGCGCCGGGGGCGAAGACGCGGCTTACAACGTCTGTGCCGATGCCGGGCGCGGTCGCGATGTCGAGCACGTCACCCGCCGCGCCGAGCGCGCGGAAGTCGGGAGTCAGCGCACGAATCGCCGCCTCGTCGGGATAAACGAACAGCGCATAGCCCTTTTCGTGCCAGTAGGTCGCCAGAACCGGCCCGCCCATCGCGGCGGCAAGGTCAGGCAGCGCCCTCGGTGCGGCGGGCAGCGCCGGCAGGTCGAGCGCGAGCGCCTCGCCCTCGCGGCGCACGGTCAGCACGCCCGAGCGGCGGGTCGCAAAACGGATCTCGGTCTGCTCGCCCAGCAGCACGTGCGCGCTTGCCAGCGTCGCATGGCCGCAAAGGGCCACCTCCACCGTCGGCGTGAACCAGCGCAGTTCATAGTCCGCATCGGCGCCTGTGCCCGCCGGCACGACAAAAGCGGTCTCGGCAAGGTTGTTCTCCGCCGCGATCGCCTGCAGCGTCGCGTCCGGCAGCCACGTTTCGAGCGGCATGACCGCCGCCGGATTGCCGGTAAAGGGCGCCTCAGCGAAGGCGTCCACCTGCCACAGGGGGCGTTCGGTCATGATGCGCTATCCTTTCCCTTGGCGAGGAGGGCTTCGGCCTCGGCGGCCGCCAGAGGCTCCTGATCGACATGACCTTCCGGGTCGGGATGGATGAGGATGTCGACGTCGGGGAAATCCTTCCTCAGCTTGGCCTCCACCTCGTCCATCACCCTGTGGGCCTGCGCCACGGTCATGCGCGGGTCCACCCACATGTGGAACTGCACGAAATGCTGCGCGCCGCTGGTGCGTGTGCGCATGTCGTGAATGCCCCTGAGCTCCGGATGGCGCGCGGCGATCGCCAGAAACTGCTCGCGCTTCGCCAGCGGCCACTCCCGGTCCATCAGCTGATCGAGCGCGTGGCTGGCCGAGGTCCAAGCCCCCCAGCCGAGCCAGAGCCCGATGCCGATGCCGAACAGCGCATCGGCGCCGACGACGCGCAGCCAGCCTTCCAGCACCAGCGCGGCAATGACCGCACCGTTCAGCAGGATGTCCGACTGATAATGGACATGATCGGCACGGATCGCGACCGATCCCGTCGCGCTGATGATGCGGCGCTGATAGACAAGCAGCAGGACCGTGGCCACCATGGCGATGACGGAAACGACGATCCCGTCCGCGACCTCGACGGGCGCCTCGCCGCCGCTGAGCCGCCCGACCGACCGGATGATGATGGAGAGCGCCGTCACGCTGATCAGGGAAACCTGGAACATCGCCGCGAGCGCCTCGGCCTTGCCGTGGCCGAAGCGATGCTCCTGATCGGGCGGCACGGCTGCATAGACGACGCCAGCGAGCGTCACCAGGCTGGCGATGAGATCGAGCCCGGTGTCGGCAAGCGAGCCCAGCATCGCGATCGAACCGGTATGGATCGCCGCGAACCCTTTGAGCGCAACCAGCAGGACCGCCACCGACAGGCTGGCAATCGCCGCCCGCCGGTTAAGCGCACCGCTGGCCGCGAGATGCGTATGTCCATGACCGCCGGCATGACCGCCGCTCACGGATAGAGCATCCCTTCGACCCAGCCGCCCTGTCCGTCAGCGGTGAACACCGTCCGCTCGTGCAGGCGGTGTTCGCGGTCCTGCCAGAACTCGATCCGCGCCGGGTTCAGGCGAAAGCCCGACCAGTGCTGCGGGCGCGGCACGTCGCCGCCCGCGAAGCGCGCCTGCATCGTCTCGTAACGGGCCATGAAGGTGGCGCGATCGGCAAGCGGGCGCGACTGGTCGGATGCCCAGGCGCCGAGCTGCGAATCCCGGCTGCGCGTGGCGAAATAGGCGTCGGCGGTGGCCGCATCGACCGGACCTACGGCGCCCTCGATCCGGATCTGACGCCGCAGCGACTTCCAGTGGAATAGCAGCGCCGCATGGGGATTGGCGGCAAGCTCGCCCGCCTTGCGGCTCTCCAGATTGGTGTAGAAGACGAAACCATCCGGCCCGTGGCCCTTGAGCAGCACCATCCGCACCGATGGCCGCCCCTCCCCATCCACCGTCGCGAGCGCCATCGCGTTGCTGTCGTTCAACTCGCCGGCACGCGCTTGGGCATACCAGTGGTCGAACAGGGCGAAGGGATCGGTTGCCGTCATGATCGCCCGTCTCTATCCCGCCTGCGAAACACTGTCGAGAGAGCCGCCGGACTTGCGGAGCGGGCACCGACTTGCCAGATACTGAACGCTGAAAGAGCATAACGGAACCGATGGCCGATCCCTATACCCTGCTTGGTGTTGCCCGCACGGCCGACGAGGCCGCGATCAAGTCCGCCTATCGCAAGCTGGCCAAGGAGCTCCACCCGGATCGCAACAAGGACAATCCCAGGGCGGCGGACAAATTCGCCGAGGTGACGCGCGCTTATGACCTCCTTTCCGACAAGGAGAAGCGGGCCCAGTTCGACCGGGGCGAGATCGACGAGAATGGCAACCCCGCCCATCCCTTCGGCTTCGGCGGCGGGCCGGGCGGAGGCCCTGGCGGCGGTTTTCGGGGCAATGGCGGGAATTTCGAGTTCGAGCAGGGCGGCGACTTCGGCGACATTTTCGAGGGGCTGTTCGGCGCCGGGCGGCGTCAACGGGGCGGGGGCGGCTTCTCGGGCTTTTCCGCGCCGCCGCAACGGGGCGCCAATGTCCAGTATCGCCTGCGCGTCGGCTTTGTGGATGCCGCGACCCTCGCGGCCCAGCGCATCACCCTCGGCAAGCATGGCACGATCGACCTCAAGCTGCCGGCGGGCGTCGAGACAGGCACGCAGATGCGCCTTGCCGGCAAGGGCGAGACCGGTCCCGGCGGGCCGGGCGATGCCATCGTCACCATAGAGGTCGACAGTCATCCTTTCTTTGTCCGGGACGGTGAGAATATCCGGCTCGACCTGCCGATCACGCTCAATGAGGCCGTCAATGGCGGCCGCGTGAAGGTGCCGACCGTCGACGGGCCGGTAATGCTGACTGTGCCCGCGGGCGCCCATGGCGGCCAGACGCTTCGCCTCAAGGACAAGGGCTTCAGCCGCAAGGACGGCGGCCGCGGCGCGCAGCTCGTCACGCTCCAGATCGACGTTCCCGCGGACGATGAGCGCCTGCGCGCCTTCCTGGCGGACTGGACCGACAGGCGGGCGGTGCGCGGCGCGCTTGGTGTCTGACGCCCTCTTGCACGATATATCGCCCGAATCGCCGGAGGCGCGCCGCCGCCTGCGCCGGGCGCTCTCGGGTGACGCGCTGCGCGCCGGTGTGGAGCGGCGGCTCGGCACGCGCAGCTATGAGGTCGCACGGCGAGTCATCGTCGGCGTCGCCTCCGACGGCTTCATTCATGCCGGAAACCTCGCCTATCTGACGCTTGTCGCGCTGTTTCCCTTCTTCATCGTCGCCGCCGCCATCGCCCAGCTTTTCGGCCAGACGGCGGACGGCCTGCGCGCGGTGAACGCCTTCCTTGCCGCGATGCCTGCCAGCGTCTCCTCGGTGCTGCGCCAGCCGATCATCGACGTGCTGACCGAGCGGACGGGCAACCTCCTCTGGTTCGGCGCGATCGTCGGGCTTTGGACGGTGGGAAGTCTGGTCGAGACCATCCGGGACATCGTCCGCCGCGCCTATGGGGTGCGTGGCACCAGATCCTTCTGGCACTATCGCCTTGCGTCGATCGGCATCATTCTCCTGTCCGTGTTCAGCATGCTGTTCGCCTTCTCGCTTCAGGTGATGATCGGTGCGGCGGATGCCTTTCTTCACCGGGTGTTTCCGCTCGCGGACGAGACAATCGCCATCGTTCAGGCGACCAAGCTGGTGCCCACGGCGATCCTGTTTCTGGCGCTCCATTATCTGTTCAAGGCGCTGGCGCCGTCGCCCTACAGGGGCAGCGAGTGCCCGAAATGGCCGGGGGCGGCGATGACGACCTTGTGGTGGTATGTGACCGGACTGCTGCTGCCCCTGTTTCTGACGCGGCTGTCCGATTATAATCTCACTTATGGCGGTCTCGCTGGCGCGATGATCACACTGATTTTTTTCTTCATCATCGGGCTTGGCGTGGTAATTGGCGCCGAACTGAACGCCGCCCTGGCGGAGGCGCCCGACGATGCGGGTGAGGGATGCGGGGCGACGCCCGCCGACAGCAAGGAGACAAGAGGGGCATGACGGGTTTGATGGCGGGCAAGCGCGGCCTCATCATGGGGCTTGCGAACGACAAGTCGCTTGCCTGGGGAATTGCGAAGGCGCTGGCTGCGCAGGGTGCCGAGCTGGCATTCTCCTATCTCGGCGAGGCGCTCGAAAGGCGGGTGCGCCCGCTCGCCGCCGAGCTCGGGTCCGACTTTCTCGTACCCTGTGACGTCGGCGACATGGCCAATGTCGATGCCGCGTTCGAACTGGTGCGCGCCCGTTGGGGACGGCTCGACTTCCTCGTCCACGCGATCGGCTTTTCGGACAAGAACGAGCTGCGCGGCCTCTATGTCGACACCAGCCTCGACAATTTCCTGATGACGATGAACATCTCCGCCTACAGCCTCGTCGCGGTGACAAAGCGCGCGCGGGCGCTGATGACGGAGGGCGGATCAGTGCTCACGCTCACTTATTATGGTGCGGAGAAGGTCATCCCCCATTATAACGTCATGGGTGTCGCCAAGGCGGCGCTGGAGGCCAGCGTCAAATATCTCGCCATGGACCTGGGGCCAGAGAACATCCGCGTCAATGCGATCTCGGCGGGGCCGATCCGCACCCTCGCCGCGTCGGGCATCGGCGATTTCCGCTACATCATGAAGTGGAACGAGCTGAACAGTCCGCTTCGCCGCAATGTCACCATCGACGATGTCGGCGGCGCCGCGCTCTACCTGCTTTCGGACCTCGCCTCGGGCGTCACCGGCGAGATCCACCATGTCGACGCGGGCTATAATGTAGTCGGCATGAAGGCCGAGGACGCGCCGGACATCGCCCTCGAAAAGCATGAGTGAGGCTCCATGAGCTTCAACAGCTTCGGCCGGGTCTTCCGCTTCACCACCTGGGGGGAGAGCCACGGGCCGGCGCTCGGCGTGGTGGTGGACGGCTGTCCTCCCGGCATCGCCCTCAGCGAGGCCGACATCCAGCCCTGGCTCGACAAGCGCAAGCCCGGCCAGTCGCGCTTCACCACGCAGCGACGCGAGCCGGACGCGGTGCGCATCCTGTCGGGCACGTTCGAGGGCCGCACGACCGGCACGCCGATCAGCCTCCTCATCGAGAATACCGACCAGCGATCCAAAGACTATTCGGAGGTCGCCAGGGCCTATCGCCCCGGCCATGCCGATTATGCCTATGATGCCAAATATGGCTTTCGCGACTATCGCGGCGGCGGGCGGTCGAGCGCGCGCGAGACGGCCGCGCGGGTCGCGGCGGGCGCCATTGCCCGGCTCGTTATCCCTGAGGTGGCGATCACCGGCTGGGTCTCGGCCATCGGCGGGGATGCCATCGACCCGGCGAATTTCGACGCCGCACAAATTGGCGAGAACCCTTTCTTCTGTCCCGACGCCGCCGCTGCCGCCCGTTGGGAAATACTGCTGGACGCGGTGCGCAAGGCGGGCTCGTCGGTCGGGGCCGTTGTCGAGTGCGAGGCGACGGGCGTGCCACCGGGCTGGGGCGCGCCGCTCTATGCCAAGCTCGACAGCGAGCTTGCCGCCGCAGCCATGAGCATCAACGCGGTCAAGGGTGTCGAGATCGGCGACGGCTTCGCGTCCGCACGGGCGCGGGGGGAACAGAATGCCGACGCCATGCGTCCAGATGGGCATGGACAGACATATTTCCTCGCCAACCATGCGGGCGGCATTGCGGGCGGCATCTCGACAGGCCAGCCGGTCCGGTTGCGCGTTGCCTTCAAGCCGACCAGTTCCATCCTCGTGCCGGTGCCGACCGTCACCCGGGACGGTGAGGCGACGGATATCGTTACCAAGGGCAGGCACGACCCGTGCGTAGGGATACGCGGCGTGCCGGTGGTCGAGGCGATGATGGCGCTCGTTCTTGCCGATCAGTTCCTGCTCCACCGCGCGCAATGCGGTTAGGGGCGGCGCGCCTGGCCGCCGCGCCCCTTGCCCTGCTCGCGGGGTGTAATCCGCCGGCTGCACCTCCGCCGGACAATGTCGCTCTCGATGCCGCGGAAAATGCCGTGGATAATGGCGCCGGGGCGCGCCCGGAACCCAAGCCCGTGCTTCCCATCCCAGACCGCCTCGGCCCCGTCGCCATCGGCATGAAGGCTGGCGACATTCCCGGCCTTAGCCGCGACGAACCCATGCCGGGCAGCAGCTGCGGCTATGCGAAGCTTGCGAGCCTGCCCGACATATTTCTGATGCTCGACGGCGACACCGTCGTGCGGGTCGATGTGCGGACGCCCGATTATCCTGCCGTGGCGGGCGTCAAGGTGGGTGATAGCGAGGCGTCGGCCCTCAAGGCTCTGGGCGATGCGGTGAAGGTCCAGCCGCATCCCTATACCGGCCCCACGGGCCACTATCTCGTGGTGCATCCGGATGGCGCGCCCAATGGCCTCATCCTGGAAACGGAGGAAACCGGCAAGACCATTCGCAGCTATCGCTTCGGCCGCTGGGAACAGGTGCAGTGGATCGAGGGCTGCGCGTGAGGGACGGCGGCGATCCTTCCCGCCCCGCTCAGTGCAGCATCCGCTTTTTCATCGCATGGAGCATGAGCCATATTGCGATGATGATCGGAATGGTGGCGATCCCGATCACTTCATACGGGTCGAAATGGGGCCAAGCCGCCTCCGCGCCCTTCAGCACATAGGCAAGCAGGCCAATGGTGTAATAGCTGAGCGCCACGACCGACAGGCCTTCGACGAGTGTCTGGAGGCGCAGCTGCATCGCCGCACTGCGTTCCATCGAGCGCAACAGGCGGCCGTTCTGGTTCTCGATCCGCGTTTCGATCCGCGCGCGCAGCAGTGATGTGAACCGCGACGCCCGTTCCGACAGCTCGTTCTCCCGCCGCACAAACGCGGCACAGGTTCGCACCGCAGGCAGAAAACGACGCTGCGTGAAGTCAATCAGGGAGGGGTAGCCGGTGACAGGGCTGACCTGAAGTTCTTCCAGCCTGTCCTCGACCAGCTGCGCATAGGCGGCCGTCGCACCCATGCGAAATCCTGTCGCCGTCGAGATCGACATGAGTTCGAACGACAGGTCCGAAAGCCGGTCCAGCAGGGCGTCGTCGGTCATGTCGCTGCGCAACTGATCGCGCGCGACCGCCTCGAGGGACAGCTCGATCCGGTCGAGCCGCGCCCAGTTCTCCTTGGCGGTCGGATGCCCGATCAGTGCCAGATTGCGGTAATTGCCAAGCTCCTGCAGCCGCTGGGACAGCCGCGACAGTTCAGCACCCGCCAGCCCGTTGGCCGCGATCAGCATCCGGCCATAGCCGTCCGGCTGAATGCGGTAGTCCGACCACATCCGCGCGCCGCCGCCGACATGGCAGGAGATCATCTCCTCCTTTTTCATGGGCACATCCTTCAGCATCGCCGCGACCTCGGCGTCGTCGCGCGCAATCCATGTCCGGCCGGCACGGATGACATCGCCGGGAAGCCGCTCCGCGCGCTCGACGAGTGTCGCGAGCGGCTCGGGCATGGGCGAATAGAGCCAGTTATCGGGCGCATTGCTGACGAACAGGGTAAAGCTCGATGCCTCGCTGTGGCTTTCCCATGTGAACCGGACGTCGGGGGTGACGGTGCCGGACAGATGCACATCCGCGGCGCCATGGTCAAAGCTGAGACCGCTGGCGGGATCGGTCAGTTCCGCCCGCTGTGCCGCCCGCTCCTCCTGATTGCAGACCCGCAGCCACTGAATGACCATTGCCGGCGCCGTCACCGGCGGCCAGCGGCGCAGGTGCATTTCCGCGACGGCGGTGCGGCGAAGCGGATGCTCCGCCATCCCCGTCCGCTGTTCGTCCCCCTCCGGCATGGCTCAATCTCCCTGCAGCAGGCCTTCCCTCGCGATCTTTTCCTGCCAGACAAGCGGCGCGAGCTGGTGCACGTTGTTCCCTTCCGAATCGACCGCGACCGTGACCGGCATGTCCTCGACCTCGAACTCGTAGATCGCTTCCATGCCGAGATCCTCGAACGCCACGACCCTGGCGCCCTTGATCGCGCGCGCGACCAGATAGGCCGCGCCGCCCACGGCCATGAGATAGGCGACCTTGTGCTCGGCGATGGACTTGACCGCGCCCTGGCCGCGCTCCGCCTTGCCGATCATCGCGAGGAGGCCGAGCTGGAGCATCTGGTCGGTGAACTTGTCCATGCGCGTCGCGGTCGTGGGGCCGGCGGGACCGACCACTTCGCCCACGACCGGATCGACCGGCCCGACATAATAGATAGCGCGGCCCTTGAATTCGACGGGCAGCGCCTCGCCCTGGGCGAGCATGTCCGCGATGCGCTTGTGCGCGGCGTCGCGGCCGGTCAGCATCCTGCCGTTGAGGAGCAGCCGGTCGCCCTGCTTCCAGCCGCGCACGATCTCCGGCGTCAGATGATCGAGGTCGACGCGGATCGCGGCCCTGTCCGGCGTCCAGTGCACGTCCGGCCACTCGTCGAGCTTCGGCGTTTCGAGATAGGCCGGACCGGAACCGTCGAGCGTGAAGTGCGCATGGCGTGTCGCGGCGCAGTTGGGGATCATCGCGACAGGCTTGCCCGCCGCATGGCAGGGCGCGTCGAGGATTTTCACGTCGAGGATGGTCGATAGCCCGCCCAGCCCCTGCGCGCCGATGCCGAGCGCGTTCACCTTGTCGAAGATCTCGATGCGCAGCGCCTCTATGTCGGTCTGCGGCCCCCGCTGCTTGAGTTGGGCCATGTCGATGGGCTCCATCAGCGACTTTTTGGCAAGAAGGACGCAATGCTCCGCCGTGCCGCCGATGCCGATGCCGAGCATCCCCGGCGGGCACCAGCCGGCGCCCATCTGGGGCAGCATTTCGATCACCCAGTCGACGATATTGTCGCTGGGGTTCATCATCTTGAATTTGGACTTGTTTTCCGAGCCGCCGCCCTTGGCCGCGACGTCGATGCTGACCCTGCTGCCCGGCACCATGGTCACATGCAGCACGCACGGTGTGTTATCCCTGGTGTTGCGTCGGGTAAAGGCCGGGTCCGCCAGAATCGAGGCGCGCAGTTTGTTCTCGGGATTGAGATAGGCGCGGCGCACGCCTTCATCGACGACATCCTGCAGCGGCTTCGACGTGTCGTCGAGCACGCAGTCCATGCCCCATTCGACGAAGACGTTGACGATGCCGGTATCCTGACAGATCGGCCGGTGCCCTTCGGCGCACATGCGACTGTTGGTGAGAATCTGGGCGATGGCATCCTTGGCGGCTGGCCCCTGCTCCGCCTCATAGGCGGCACCGAGCGCGCGGATATAGTCCATCGGATGAAAATAGCTGATATACTGGAGCGCATCTGCCACGCTCTCGATGAGATCGGTGGTCTTGATGATGGTCGGCACGGCTGTTTCTCCCCTCGAGATGCGGACCGGCTAGGCCGATATGGCCGCGAAGGCAATTGGTCGGGAGTGCAAAGCGATGTTCTTCGTCCTGCGCATGGTTATCGGCGGACTGATGGTCGGCGGGCTTGCTCGCTTCTTCTATCCCGGGCTTGTCGCAATGGGCTGGCTGGGCACGATCGCGCTCGGCATCGGCGGATCGCTCGTCGGCGGCTGGCTGGCGCAGATGTTCAGCAATCGCACGGATCGCCCGCTGGAGCCGGCCGGATGCCTCGGCTCGATATTCGGCGCGATGCTGCTCATCCTGATCGGCCGAACGCTGCATCTCATGTGATATCAATATCGGTCTGGCGGGGCGCTGGCGCGGTAGATGGTGGCGATCTGGATGATCTCTTCGGCGCTGCGGTTGCGTACCATCCCCACGAATTGCGGGGTAATCTCGCTGTAGGCGCTGGTGACGGCGCTCGAGCTGGTGCGATCGGTGACCACGAGCTTCAGGGTGCTGACCGCCTGCCTGAACTCGGCGCGCTTGCGCCCCTGAAGCTTGCGCTCGATCGCCTCGAGCGATTCGTAGATGTCGAGGGGCGAGGTGCCGCCGACATGGATGCCGTCGGGCTCGCCCCGGCCCAGCCAGTCGGCTGACCCATAGTTGACGCCGCAGGCCGTCACGAGCGCACAGCCGAGCGCGCATAGCACCAGATGCTTGATCCCCATCGGCCGCACCATAGCCTCGGCCGCTTAAACGCCCTCAAAGATCGAGGGTAAACGCCGCCATGACCAACAATCAGCCTGATCCCGCGCGGGTATTCGCGCTCACCACCTGGGTGGCGACGAGGTCGCCGATCACGTTCACGGTGGTGCGGCACATGTCGAGGAACCGATCCACGCCCAGCACAAGGCCGATACCCTCCGGCGGCACGCCGAGCGAGGCGAGAATGAGCGCGATCACCGGCAGGGTCGCTGCCGGGATGCCAGCCGTGCCGACGCCGCCCAGCACGCAGATCAGCATCACGTAGAACTGCTGCGCGAGCGTCAGCTCCACGCCGAAGAACTGGGCGAGGAATAGCACCGTCACCCCTTCGAACATGGCCGATCCGTTCTGGTTGGCCGTTGCGCCGATGGTCAGCACAAAGCGGGAGACGGTCGGCGGCAGCTTGAGCTGCTCCTGCGCGGCGCGGAGCGATGTCGGCAGGGTGGCGTTGGACGAGGCGGTCGCGAACGCCATCACCATCGGCTCGCGCACCTCCCGGAAGAAGGCGAGCGGGCTCTTGCGCCCCAGGGTGGAGAGCAGGATCGGAAAAGTCACGAACATCTGGATGCCGAGCGCCAGCACCACGACGAGCACATAGTTCAGAAGGCGAAGGATGAGATCCCAGCCGAACTGGGCCGCCAGATTGAACATGAAGCAGAAGATGGCGACCGGCGCGATGCGGATGACGAGGCCGATCAGGCGCATCGAGATTTCGAACACGCCGTCGATCGCGCCGCGCAGCCCCGCCGTCTTCTCCGTCGGCACGATCAGAAAGCCGATGCCGAACATCAGGGCGAAAAACATCACCGCAAGAATGTCGTTGCTGCTCATCGCGCCGATCACATTGCTCGGCACGATAGAGATAAGCTGGTCGATCGCGCTCTTCGATTCACCCATGCTGGATGTGATCGACCTGGCGCCGGAGCCGGACTGGGCGAGCATCGCCTGCGCCACCGCCGGATCGACCCCGGCGCCGGGCCGGATGATGTTCACGACCATGAGGCTGATCCCCACGGCGATGATCGCCACCACGACCGTATAGGCGAGGGTCTTGAGGCCGACATCGCGCAGGGTCGCCATCTCGCCCATGTCCGCGACACCGATGATGAGCGCGGACACGAGCAGCGGCATGACCAGCATGAACAGGAGGCGCAGGAAGATCTGGCCGATGGGGCCCGTCACCCCGCGCACGATGGTGTCGATCCACACCGCATCGCGCGCGAAACTGTAGGCGAGGAGGCCGAGGATCAGGCCACCCGCAAACCCGGCGAGCATCCAGTATTGCAGGCGCGTCTCGCCGCGCCCGCCGGTGCCTGCTTCGCTATCGGTCATCCCTGTCCTTCACCTGACTGTGCAGCGACAGACTGGCACGAGGGGCAGGCGGAGGAAAGCCCCGTCCTTGCAGGCGGCGCGGCGTATTTAGTCCCGCAGCAGCTCGTTGATGCCGGTCTTGGCGCGGGTCTGCGCATCGACGCGCTTGACGATGACGGCGCAGTAGAGGCTGGGGCCGGGCGTGCCGTCCGGCAGCGGCTTGCCGGGCAGGCTGCCGGGCACCACCACCGAATAGGGCGGCACCGAGCCCATGAAGATCTCGCCCGTCTCGCGGTCGACGATCTTGGTCGACTGACCGATGAACACGCCCATCGACAGGACCGAGCCGCGCCCGACGCGCACGCCCTCCACCACCTCGGACCGCGCGCCGATGAAACAGTCGTCCTCGATGATGACCGGATCGGCCTGCAGCGGCTCGAGCACGCCGCCGATCCCGACCCCGCCGGAGAGGTGGACATTGCGGCCGATCTGGGCGCAGCTGCCGACCGTCACCCAGGTATCCACCATCGTGCCCTCATCCACAAAGGCGCCGATGTTGACGAAGCTCGGCATCAGCACGACCGATTTGCCGACGAAGCTGCCCGCCCGCACGACCGCGCCCGGCACGCTGCGAAAACCGGCGGCGCGATAGGCCGCCTCGTCCCAGCCCGCGAATTTGCTCGGCACCTTGTCCCACCAGTTCGCGCCGCCCGGCGCTCCAGCAATCAGGCTGTTGTCGTTCAGCCGGAACGAGAGCAGCACCGCCTTCTTCAGCCACTGATTGACGCGCCACCCTTCGCCATCCGGCTCGGCGACGCGGGCCGCGCCCGAATCGAGCATCGCCAGCGCCTGCTCGACCGCGTCGCGCACCGCTCCCCCTGTGGCGCACGACATGGCCGCCCGATCCTCCCAGGCGGCGTCAATGGTTGCGATGAGGTCGGTTACAATGGCGCTCATAGTGTCCCCTGTCAGTCGTCGAGCATGGCGCACAGGAAAGGCACCAGCGCGGGCGTTTCATAGTCGATAAAATCGGGATGGGAACCCAGCGCGCCGCTTTCCGAGCCGTTATTGACCCAGACGGTCGTCATCCCCAGCGCCTTGGCGGGCGCGAGGTTGCGCGCCATGTCCTCGAAGAAGATCGCGCGCGCCGGATCGACGCCATGGCCGTCGCACAAGGCGCGATAGCCCAGCGGATCGGGCTTTGGCACATAGGCGCAGGCATGGATGTCGTGGACATGCTCGAACAGGTCGGCAAGGCCCAGCGCGGCGAGCACACGCCCCGCATAGGCGGCATCGCCATTGGTGTAGATGAGACGCCGCCCCGGCAGCACCGCTATCGCCTCGACCAGCGCGGGGTCCGGCACGAGCCGGTCGAGCGCGATATCATGCACATGATCGAGAAAGTCGCGCGGATCGACATGATGCTCGCGCATCAGCCCCGCGAGCGTCGTGCCATGATCGCGGAACCAGCCCTTTTGCAGCGCCCGCGCCTCTTCGAAGCCAAGGCCCAGCAGCCGCTCGATATAGTCCGTCATCCGCGCGTCAATCAGCGCGAACAGGTCCGCCTCCGGCGGGTAGAGGGTATTGTCGAGATCGAAGATCCAGGTGGCGATGTGGGTCAGACTCCTGTCCATCCGCGCGCCATAGCCCGAAAAGGCCGAAGGGTCAGCTTTGGACTTGCATCATGGCCCGCGCCGGACCATTTCCCTAGCCGTGACGACTTCCGCCGCCTCCCCGGCCCGGCCAGCCCCATTGCCCCGACCGCGCGCCATCGCGATGTGGCTCCTTGCCGTCGCGGGGCTGATCCTCCTCATGGTCGCGGTCGGCGGTATCACGCGCCTCACCGAATCTGGCCTTTCCATCACCGAGTGGAAGCCGGTAACCGGCGCGGTCCCGCCGCTCAGCGAGGCCGACTGGCAGGCCGAGTTCGAACGCTATCGCAACAGCAGCCAATATGCGCTGATGAATCAGGGCATGACGCTCGCCGCGTTCAAGCAGATCTATTTCTGGGAGTATGCGCATCGGCTGCTCGGGCGTCTCATCGGTCTCGCCTATGCGCTGCCGATGCTGTGGTTCTTCGCGCGCGGGGCGGTGCCGCGCGGCTATGGCCCGCGCCTCGTCCTGCTGCTGCTGCTTGGCGGGATGCAGGGCGCGGTCGGCTGGCTGATGGTGAAGAGCGGCCTTGCCGACCGGGTGAATGTGGAGCCGGCGATGCTCGCCGCGCATCTTGGCATGGCGCTGGCGCTGCTCGGCCTTGTCGTCTGGACAGCGCGGGATATGGCCATGCTGGCGAAGGCGCCATCGGCCCGCGCGGCCCGGCTCGAGGCGCTGGGCGTCATCGCCATGCTGATGCTGTTCGTGCAGATGCTGCTCGGCGCGCTCACCGCGGGGCTGCGCGCCGGTTATGTCGCGAACACATGGCCGCTGATGAACGATCGCGTGGTCCCGGAGGGAATCGAATGGTGGGGGACGCTGGGCCGGACGCTGACGAGCGACCCCTATCTGGTTCACTTTCTCCATCGCTGGTGGGCCTGGGTCGCGGCAGCCGCCGTGCTGCTGCTGGCGCGGCGACTCAAAGACCTGGGGGCCGCGGGTTATGCCGTCGCCCTCGGGGGGCTTGTCGCGGTGCAGATCATGCTCGGCATCGCCACCGTGATAACAGGCGTGGCAATACCGATCGCCGTCGCCCACCAGCTCGCCGGGGCGCTGCTGCTTGCCGTCACGGTCGCAGCCGCGCATCGGATCGCGCGTGTCGGTTCGCCCGTCAAAGCCGCATGATGGCCCTGCCGGCGCTCCTGATGAGCGCGGCGTCCTTGCCTGCGCTGCCCTGTGCGCCGCCGCTCGAAGCACCGCTGAGCCTCGACTATCGCCAGTCGCTGTGGCTGCCCGACGGTCGCCCCGCCAGCGTCACGATCCGGCGCACAATCCTTTTCCGGCGCGATGGCCCGCGCTTCATCGTCGATGCCGTGCTGCGCGCGATCCACTTCTCTCCCCCCGACAAGGCGACCGGCGCGCGGCTGGACGCCGCCTATGGCCCGCCCGGCGCGCGGGCGGTGCATGTCCGGCTCGACGAGACGCTGGCGATCACCGGCGTGGACGATCTCGATGCGCTCTGGGCAGCGTTCGTCAGTCGGCAGGCGGCGGTGGCCGAAAAGCTGGCAGCGGGCGGGGCGTCCGATGGGCGGGCGAGTCAGGTAGTGGCGCGGCTCGCCGCGATGGCCGACGCACAGCGGCTGACCGTGCTTACCGGCTTCCTCGCGCCTATTCTGCGTCATTGCGGCGCGCCGATGCCGCGCGACGCGCAGGCCGGGCCGGCAGGCACTGTCCTGCTGTCGGAAACCGTTGACCGGCCGGGGCAGCGCGAGGTGGCGCGCTTCACGCTCGATGCGGCCTCGGGGCTCGTGCGCCGTCTGGAGCGCGTCTCCACGCCCGATGCCCAGCCTTTGCGGCCGCTTGAGGAAACATGGAGCCTGACGCCCGAAAACTGACAGGTATCCTATTACCCGTCAGCAATGCCGCCGGAACCCTTGACTTCTCACTCACTTTCAACAAGAGAGCGCCATCCGCGACGCCCCGCAACGGGCGTCCTTTTGGTTTTTGAGAAAACAGGATCCTGCCCATGAAGGCGCTCATGAAGACGACCAAGCCGGCAACGCCGGCGACGGTCGAGAAGAAATGGCTGTTGATCGACGCCGACGGCCTTGTGGTCGGCCGGGCCGCCACGATCATCGCCAACATCCTGCGCGGCAAGCACAAGCCGAGCTTCACCCCCCATGTCGACTGCGGCGACAATGTCATCGTGATCAATGCGGACAAGGTGAAATTCACCGGCAAGAAGCTGCACGACAAGGTCTATTACAAGCACACCGGCTATGCGGGCGGCATCAAGGAAGTCACCGCGCAGAAGGTGCTCGAGGGCCGCTTCCCGGAGCGCGTCCTTGAAAAGGCGGTTGAACGCATGATCCCGCGCGGGCCGCTCGGCCGTCAGCAGATGCGCAACCTGCGCATCTTCGCCGGCACCGAGCATCCGCACGCCGCCCAGAACCCCGAGCCGCTCGATCTCGCTTCGCGCAACCGCAAGAATAAGGTTGGTGCATGATGTCCGATACTGATACCCGCCAGTCTCTCGCCGATCTCGGCTCGCTTACCGGCGGCGCTGACGCCGCGCCCGCCTTCGCCGACGCTGCCCCGGCCCAGTTTGACGCGCCCGTCCAGACCGCGCCGCTCCGCCAGCAGGAGCTCGACGCGCAGGGCCGCGCCTATGCCACCGGCCGCCGCAAGGACGCCGTCGCGCGCGTCTGGGTCAAGCCCGGCTCGGGCAAGATCGTCGTCAATGGCCGCGATCAGGAGATCTACTTCGCGCGTCCGACGCTGCGCCTTGTCATCAACCAGCCTTTCACCGTCACCGACCGCACCGGCCAGTATGACGTGATCGCCACCGTGAAGGGCGGCGGGCTTTCGGGTCAGGCGGGCGCCGTCAAGCACGGCATTGCGCAGGCGCTGACCAAATATGAGCCGACCCTGCGTTCCGCGGTGAAGGCCGAGGGCTTCCTGACCCGCGACAGCCGCACGGTCGAGCGCAAGAAATATGGCCGCGCAAAGGCCCGCCGCAGCTTCCAGTTCTCGAAACGCTGATCGCTACGCGGCATCGCCAGACATTTTTCGAAAAGGGGGGTCGGTTTCGGCCCCCTTTTTTCTGTCCGTCGCGGATGCAACGACATATTCTGTTAACCAGGTTTCTATACCCGGCAACGGGTTTGAGCGTGGGGTTTGGCATGCGGGCAACGGGACTGGCCAGGGCGAGCCTGATCGCGCCGTTACTGGCACTGGCGGCCTGTGGCGGCGGCGGCAGCGGCGGCGTGGAGTCGACGCCGACGCCTGTTACGCCGACCACGACCACGCCGCCGGTCACGCCGCCGGTCACGCCGACAGTCAACTATGACACCGCCGAGTATCGCGCGTCCAATGCCGCGAGCGCCGCAGGCGCGCTGACCGCCTATCAGGCTGGCGCAAGCGGACAGGGCGTCACGGTGGGCGTGATCGACAGCGGCATCAGCGATCCCACCGGCGAACTCGCCGGTCGGATCAGCCCCGCCTCGACGGATATCGCTGGCAGTCGCGGCATCGCCGACGAGGACGGTCACGGCACCGCAGTCAGCATGATCGTCGCGGCGGGCCGGAATGACGCTGGCATTCTGGGCGTCGCCTGGAATGCGACCGTATTGGCTCTGCGCACCGATGGGGCTGGCAGCTGCGCGAGCGGCAGCTGCACCCACAGCGATGCCGACATCGCCACGGCGCTCACCTACGCGGTGGCGAACGGCGCCAAGGTCGTGAACATCTCGCTCGGCGGATCGACGGCAGGTGGCCTGCTGCGCAATGCCGTCGCACAGGCCACCGCCGCCGGCGTCATCGTGGTGATCGCCGCCGGCAACGGCTCCAATCTCTCGCCGGACGGCTTTGCGTCCTCGCTGGCCAGCGTCGGCAACGGCCTGGCGATCATCGCCATGGCGGTCGACGCGACAGGCCAGAAGGCAAGCTTCTCCAACGGCGCGGCGGGGCAGGAAGCAAACACCCTTGCCGCCCTCGGCGTCGACGTTGCGACACTCGATGCGAACGGCAATCTCGTCTATGGCGATGGCACCAGTTTTGCGACGCCCGCCATCGCTGGCGCGGCGGCGCTGCTGAGCCAGGCCTTTCCGAACCTGACCCCTGCCCAGATCGTCGCCCTCCTCAAGAGTTCCGCAACCGATGCCGGGGCGAGCGGCACCGATTCCGTCTATGGCGCGGGCATCCTCAACCTCGCCAAGGCCTTTGCGCCACAGGGGCAGACCAGCCTTGCCGCGACGTCGACCGCTGTCACCACGAGCGCCATCTCCAGCCTGTCGGCGCCGATGGGCGATGCGGCGGCAAGCGCGGCGGGCATCACCGCTGTCGTCACGGATACGCTCGGCCGCGCCTATACCATGAACATAGGCGGGTCGATCGCCCGCCCCGGCGCGCCGACGGCGCTGGTCGAGTCCATCGGTCCCGGCACGCGCAGCGTCAGCGGCACATTCGCGGGCGGACGGGCCCTGTCGCTGTCGATCGCGGATCGGCCGACCGGAACCCTCACGCGCGCGGATCGCGAGGCGCCCACCCGTTTGCTGTCGGCGCGGATGGCGAGCCGTCTCGACGACGACAGCGCCATCGCGTTCGGCCTCGCGACCAGCGCGGAGAGTCTTGCGCCGCTGCTGGGGGGGGATGCCGCGCCGGCCTTTGTTGCCGCGCGCACCGACCTGCTGCCGCGCAGCGCCTTTCGCGCCGACAGGTCGATGATGCTGCGCCAAGACCTTGGCCGCCATCTCGCCCTCGAGACGACCGGCGAGACGGGACGGCTCACGGGCCGGACCGCAGGCCGCTATGACCGCTTCGGCATGGCGGCCCGCATGGCGCGAGGCCCGGCGGCGCTGACCCTCGGGATCGAGCGGCTGCATGAGGCCAGCTCGCTGCTGGGCGCGCGCCTTGCCCCGGTCTTCGGCGGCGGCGCTGCAACCACCCGGTTCGCCACCGCCCGGCTCGACCTCGCGGCCGGACGCTGGTCGCTTTCGGGGCGGGCACAGCGCGGCTGGACCGAAGCGGGCGCGGGCGGCGCGCTGACACGCGGCGGCAGGCTGACAAGCCAGAGCTGGTCGGGCGAGATCGGACGCAGGGGCCTCTTCTCCGGGCGGGACGCCATCCATGTCCGGGTCGCGCAACCCCTGCGCGTCATCGCAAGCGATATGCCGCTCAGCCTGCCTGTCGCCTATGACTATGCGAGCGTCACCGCGACAAACGTCGTCCAGCAGCTCGACCTCACCCCCGCCGGCCGCGAACGGGATGCGGAAATCGCCTGGACCGGCCCGCTGGGCGAAGGCTGGCTGACCGCCAATCTCTACGCCCGGACCCAGCCCGGCAACATCGCCGCCGCGCCGGACGACGTTGGCATCGCCGCCCGTTTCCGCCTCGCCTTCTGAAGCGGTCCGGGCTAAGGCCCGCATCCGAAACAACCAAAAGGACTGCCCATGCGCCCCTCCGGCCGCGCACCCGACCAGATGCGCTCCATCCTCATCGAGCCGAACTTCACCCGCCATGCCGAGGGCAGCTGCCTCATAAGCTTCGGCGATACGCGCGTCCTCGTGACCGCATCGGTCGAGGAGCGCGTGCCGCCCTTCCTGCGCGGCAAGGGTGAGGGCTGGGTCACGGCGGAATATGGCATGCTGCCCCGCGCGACCCACACGCGCGGCAGCCGCGAGGCGGCCAAGGGCAAGCAGTCGGGCCGGACGCAGGAAATCCAGCGCCTCATCGGCCGCTCGCTGCGCGCCGTGGTCGACATGAAGGCACTGGGTGAGCGGCAGATCACGCTCGACTGCGACGTCATTCAGGCGGACGGCGGCACCCGCACCGCGAGCATTTCGGGCGCCTGGGTCGCGCTGCGCCTCGCCATCAACAGCCTGATGAAACAGGGCGCCATCGCCACCGACCCGATCAGTGCCAAGGTCGCGGCCATCTCCTGCGGCATTTACGAAGGCACCCCGGTGCTCGACCTCGATTATCCCGAAGACAGCGCCGCCCATGCCGATGGCAACTTCGTCCTTACCAGCAACGGCCATATCGTCGAGGTGCAGGCAAGCGCCGAGGGTGCGACCTATGACGAGGAAGCCCTCCTCCGGCTGCTGCGGCTCGCGCGGATCGGCTGCTCGGCGATTTTCGAGGCGCAGGACAAAGCCGTAGCCTCGGCATGACCCGCAAGCTGGACCCCGGCCGGCTCGTTATCGCCAGCCACAATGCCGGCAAGGTGCGAGAGATTACCGCCCTCCTCGGCCCCTACGGGGTCGAGCCGGTGTCGGCGGCGATGCTCGACCTGCCGGAGCCGGAAGAGACGGGCACGACCTTCGTCGCCAACGCCGAGCTGAAGGCCGTGCAGGCGGCCGATCTCTCCGGCCTGCCCGCGCTCGCGGACGACAGCGGCCTGTGCGTCGAGGCGCTGAACGGCGACCCCGGCATCTTTTCCGCCCGCTGGGCTGGGCCGGAGAAGGACTTTGCCATGGCGATGCAGCGCATCTGGCAGGAAATCGCCGCAAAGGGTGATGGTGCCGGCCATGACGCACATTTCATCTGCGCGCTCACCGTGGCCTGGCCCGATGGTCACACCGAGAGTTTCGAGGGCCGGATCGACGGGACGCTGGTCTGGCCGCCGCGCGGGGACCGCGGCTTCGGCTATGATCCGATGTTCGTGCCGCATGGCCATGCGCTGACTTTTGGCGAGATGGACCCCGATGCCAAGCACGCGATGAGCCACCGCGCGCGCGCCTTCGAACAACTGGTCGCGAAGCTGTTCTGAGCGCCGGATTACCGCCGAAGGTTACAAAGGTTACGGGGTAAATCCTTTTTTCCTCTCGCCCCGGTCGGACCCTGCGAGACTGCTGGACGCTGACCGGGAGAAAGAACGCCACCCTGTTGCACGGCGCCATCGCTGTAGGACAGCGATAACGGATCCGAATGGGTGGCCGAGCGACAGCCCTCCCCCCTCAACCCTTCGTTAACCCTGATCGTCAATAAGTCTTGCCCAAAGGCATCGCGCGGGGGCGCGGGGCCGCTTCATGGGGACAGACGATGCAATTTTCCAAGCGCGGCTGGGAGCTGCCGACCCTTCTCGACGAAGCCCCGGCGGGCGTGAACATCCTCTCGCTCGACTGCTTCGACACGCTGCTCTGGCGCAACATGAACCTGCCGGTCGACCTGTTCGCCGATCTGCCGTTCGCGGGCGGCGGGGTCGAGGCGCGCATCTGGGGCGAGACGAAGGCGCGCCGTGTGATTCCCTATCAGAAGGAGCGCGTCGAGGTCTCGATCGACGAAATCTACGAGCACAGCATGCCCTATGCCGACGACGCGGCGCGCGCCGAGGCGGTGGCGCTCGAACTCAAGGCCGAAGCCGCGCATTGCTATGCCTTTGCGCCCACGGTCGCGCTGATGCGCGCGGCCAAGGCGCGGGGCTGGATGATCCAGATCGTCTCCGACACCTACCTCAGCCGTCCCCGCCTCGCCGATCTGATCGCGGCGGCGGCGGGGGAAGATGTGGCGGGCATGATCGACCGCATCTTCTGCTCGTGCGAATATGGGATGAGCAAGGCTGGCGGCCTGTTCGTGCCGGTGCTGGCGGAGCTGGGCGTTTCGCCCGCGACGATCCTGCACGTGGGCGACAATCCCGGCGCCGACTGCCGGGCGCCGGAAAAGCTCGGCATCCACAATTGCCACCTCGTCCAGTTCGATGCGGAAAGCGACATGCGCCTGCGTCAGGAGGCGAGCATGGCCTCGCTCATCGACCCGGCGACCCGCGTCACCGTGCCCGCCTATCAGCCGCACCGCGCACAGGTGGCGATGCGGCGCGACGACAGCGATGCGGCCAAGCTCGGCCACGATGTGCTGGGACCGCTGATGACGGGCTTCGCCGACTGGCTCTGCGAGGAGGCCGCGGCACAGGACGCTGCCACCGGCAAGACGACCAAGCTGCTGTTTCTGCTGCGCGACGGCTATCTGCCCGCGCAGATATTCCTCGCCCGACACCCGGCGCTGGCCGATCGCGCCGCCATGGTGGAACTCAGCCGCTTCACCAGCGCCGCCGCCAGCTTCACCGATGCCGCCGCGATCGAACGCTGCGTGCTGCCCGAACTGCATGTCGGCTCGCGCACCATGTTCGCGCGCCAGCTGCTGCTCGACAAGGACGAGCAGGCGAAACTGAGCTGCCTCGCCAAGAACGCCTTTGCCAAGGCCATCGTCTCGCCCGAGCGGGTCCGCCGCATCGTCAAGCGGTCGGCGGCGTTCCGCCAGCGCCTGTTCGCCCATCTGGCGCTCCATGGCGTCGAGCCGGGCGATTCGGTCATGCTGGTCGACCTCGGCTACAATGGTTCGGTGCAGAACTTCCTCGGTCCCGTGCTGGCCGACGAAATGGGCCTGACGGTGACCGGCCGCTATCTGCTGCTGCGCGAGACGACCCGGAGCGGCCTCGACAAGAAGGGCTATTTCGACGACCGGCATTATGATCTGAAGCTGCTGCATGCGCTGTCAGAGTCGATCGCGCTGGTCGAGCAGCTCGCGACACTGCCGCAAGGTTCGGTGATCGACTATCGCGCCGACGGCACATCTGTGCGCAAGGATGCGGGTGTGAAGGGCGCCCAGAGCGCCGCGCGCGAGGCTGTGCAGGCCGCCTGCCTCGACTTCGCCACCCACTATGACGCTGGCGTGCATACCGTGCCGGCGACCGATGGCCCGGAATGCCGCCGCCGCATGGCCGCCGCCATCCTTGGCCGCCTCCTGTTCCTGCCGATGGACAGCGAGATCGCGCTGCTGGAAGGCTTCAGCCACGACGTCAATCTGGGCACGGACGACATGATCCGGCTGCTCGACCATGACGATGCGCTGAAGGGGCTGCGCCGCCGTGGCCTGTTCTACATCAAGAACGCGCCGCGCATGTATCTGCCGGGCGAACTCAAGAAGCACGGGCTGCCGGTCAACCTCTCCATCTTTGCCTCGCGTCGCTTCGGGCTTGACCTGCGCAAATCCGATTTCGACGTGGGCGCGATGCCCCTGCCGGTGATGCTGATGGACCAGCACGGCGACCACATGACCATTGACGTCGACGCGGTGCCAACGGTCGACGGCTATTATCAGGCGCTCATTCCCGTCGGTGCGGGCCAGTTCACCGCCGGGGTCCAGCTCGGACGGATCGCCGACTGGGTGCAGGTGGAAGAGGTCAGCTTTCACGATGTCCTGACCTTCATGGAAGCCAAGGCCAAGGAAGAGAGCATCCCCGCCACCCCGATTTTCGACGGCATGGAGGAAATCGCACCGGGCCTGCACAAATGCTCGAGCGAGACGGGCTTTGTGCTTGTGCCGCCGCCAGCGGTGCGCGCGCGGGACGCGAACCTGATCCTCAGTTTCGTGTTCCGCCCGGTCATCAGCAAGCAGCCGGCAAGGACGCAACAGCGCGCGGCAGCGTGATCCCGGCATTGCGGCGGGCGACGGCGCGGCCTAAGCCTTCGGGTCATGCTTGAGAGGCCCCGCTTATGCTGATTGCCCTGACCGACCGCATCTATGTCTCGCCGCAGATCGACGAGGCCACCGTCGCCGAAGCCGCGGGCCTTGGCGTGGCGCTCATCGTCAACAACCGGCCCGAGGGCGAAGCGCCCGATCAGACGCCGGGGGAGGCGATCGAACGCGCGGCGATGGCCCGCGGCCTCGCCTATGCGGCAATTCCCGTGACCCATGCCGGCTTCGCGCCCTGGCAGATCGAGGCGCTGGACACGGCGCTCAGCCGCTGCGAGGCGGGCAAAGCACTGCTCTACTGCCGGTCGGGCACGCGCAGCACCTTCCTGTGGGCGCTGACCCGCGCCCGCGCCGGTGACGATGTGGAAACGGTGGGCCGGATCGCCGCGCAGGCGGGCTATGACATTGCGCCGATCCGGCAGATCATGGACGCGCTGTCGGCTCAGGCACACTGACCCACGCAGGTTGACCGGCCCGCCAGTGGCGGGATCGAAATGGGCCTGTGCGCGTTTGGTCCAGACCGGTGGGGTTTCTCGCAACCATGTCGCGCGCCTGTCACCGAAAGCCACTATGCGCCACCCCTGTCAGAGGGGTGACCACAGGACAGGACCAGCCGATGTTTGCCCGCACCGCCCGAATGATCCTGCGACCCGCCTGGCCGGAAGATGCCGCCAGGGTCGAGCGTGCGCTGTCGCACCCCGATGTCGCGCAAAGGCTGCTCCCATTGTCGTCGGTAGCCGCAGTTGACCCCGACCCGCGCATGCCCGACCTGCTTGCCTTCGCCCGGACGCGGGGTGCGCCGCGCCTCATCGGCGGGGCCGCCATCACCACCTGCGGCGACGGCGGCCACCAGCTGAGCTACTGGATCGACCGGACCCATTGGGGCCTGGGCTTTGCGACGGAGGCGGCAGGTGCCGTGCTTCGCATCGCGCGCGCCAACGGGCTTGGCGCGATCACCGCCAGCCAGCCCATCGACAACCCGGCCTCGCGCCGGGTCCTGGTCAAGCTCGGCTTTCGCCCGACGGGCCGGGTCGGCCTGCGCTACGTGCCGCAGCGCGCCATCAGCGTGCCGTTTGGCGAGTTCGCGCTTGAGGATGCAGCAGCCGATCCCGCCGAGCTGCCCTGCCTTGAACTTTACAAGGACTCGGTGCTCGAGGCCGCCTGACGAACGCCCCCTGTTGCTCCTGCGCCATTGGCGCTAAGGGCCGGGGATGCATTTTCTCGATCAGGCCAAGATCTTCATCCGTTCCGGCGCGGGTGGCCCCGGCGCCGTCAGCTTCCGCCGCGAGAAGTACGTGGAATATGGCGGCCCCGATGGCGGGGACGGCGGCAAGGGCGGCGACATCATCTTCGAGGCGGTGGCGGGCCTCAATACGCTGATCGACTTCCGCTACACGCAGCATTTCAAGGCGCGGCGCGGACAGCCCGGCATGGGCAAGAACCGCACCGGCGCGGGCGGTGGCGATCTGGTCGTCACGGTGCCGGTGGGGACGCAGGTCATCACCGACCCGGACGAGGACGGTTATAGCGACATACTTGCGGACTTCACCGAAGCCGGGCAGCGGGTGACGCTGCTGCGCGGCGGCGACGGCGGGCGCGGCAATGCGAGTTTCAAAAGCTCGACCAACCGCGCACCGCGCCAGTTCCACCCCGGCTGGCCGGGCGACGAACGCTGGGTATGGCTGCGCCTCAAGCTGCTCGCCGATGTCGGGCTCGTGGGCATGCCAAACGCGGGCAAGTCAACCTTCATCAATCAGGTGACGAACACCAAGGCGAAGGTCGGCGCCTATGCCTTCACAACCACCCGCCCCCAGCTTGGCGTGGTGCTCCACAAGGGGCGCGAGTTCGTGCTCGCCGACATTCCGGGTCTGATCGAGGGCGCGGCGGAGGGCGCGGGGATCGGCGACCGTTTCCTCGGCCATATCGAACGCTGCCGGGTGCTGCTCCATCTCGTCGACGCGACACAGGACGATCCCGTCCGCGCCTGGGAGGTCGTGTGCGGCGAACTGGAGGCCTATGGCGAGGGGCTGGAGGACAAGCCGCAGATCGTCGCGCTCAACAAGGGCGACCTGCTGGGCGAGGAACTGATGGACGACATCGCCGCCCAGCTGCGCGAGGCCGGGGTGGAGGAGGTCTTCACCATATCCGGCGCGACCGGCGAGGGCGTCCCTGCCCTCCTTGATGCGCTGATCGAGCGGCTGGACCTGCCCGAGCCGACAGCGCATGACGCATGGGGCGACGACGACGGGGAGGAAGCGGCAACGGAAGACAAGCCATGGTCACCGCTCTGACCGGCTTTCCGCCCGCCGCCTGCCCCCGCCTCGTCGTCAAGGTCGGCTCCGCGCTGCTCGTCGGCGCGGATGGAACAGTCCGGCGCGACTGGCTGGCGACACTGGTCGCTGACATCGCCGCGCGGCACCGGGCCGGCCAGTCCATCATTCTCGTCTCGTCGGGCGCGATTGCCTTGGGTGCCCGCCGCCTCGGCCTTGCCAAGGGCGGGCGCGCGACGCTCGACGACGCGCAGGCCGCCGCCGCCGTCGGGCAGATCGCGCTGTCCGGGATCTGGGCGGAGCTGCTTGGCGCCGAGGGCCTGACCGCCGCGCAGATGCTGGTGACGCTCGACGATCTCGAAAATCGCCGGCGCTACCTGAACGCCGCCGCGACGCTCGACCGGCTGCTCGGGCTTGGCGTCGTGCCGGTCGTCAACGAGAATGACAGCGTGGCGACGACCGAAATCCGCTTTGGCGACAATGACCGGCTTGCCGCCCGCATCGGGCAGGCGGCGAGCGCCGATGCCGTCGCCCTGTTGTCCGACATCGACGGCCTCTACACCGCCAATCCGCACAGTAATCCCGAAGCCGAGCTGGTGCCGCTGGTCGAGAGGATCGACGCGCGCATCGCGGCCATGGCCGACGGCGAGTCCGCCTCCGGCATGGGATCGGGCGGGATGCTGTCCAAGATCGAGGCCGCGCGCATCGCGACCCGCGCCGGTCTGCATCTCGCAATCCTGTCGGGCCGGATCGACGCGCCCCTCTCCGCCTGGCAGGCGAGCGGACGGGGCACGATCTTCCTCGGCGAAAAGGGCAAGAGCGCGCGCCAGAACTGGCTCGCCGGGCGACTGACGGCCAAGGGCACGCTCAGGATCGACGCGGGCGCGGCGGCGGCTCTGGCAAAGGGACGCAGCCTGCTGCCTGCCGGCGTGACCGCGAGCGAGGGCGACTATCGCCGGGGCGACGTCGTCAACATCGCCGGACCCGATGGCATCGTGATCGCGCGCGGCCTCGTCGAATTCGACGCCGCCGACGCGGCCCGCATCATCGGCCACCGCAGCGAGGATATCGCCGCGATCCTCGGCTCGGTGCAGCGCGCCTCGCTGGTCCATCGCGACCATATGGTGATGCTGTAGTGCGCGTTGCGCTTACGGGAGCGACAGGCTTTCTGGGCAGCGCGACGCTCGCCGCGCTGCTGGCGGGGGATCACGAGGTCACCGCGCTCACCCGCAGGCCGCAGCCGCATCGGGACCGCGTGCGGTGGGTCGAGGGCGATCTGTCCGACGCGGCGGCGCTCGCAACGCTGGTCGATGACGCCGAAGCGGTGCTGCACATCGCGGGTGCGGTCAACGCGCGCGACCGTGCCGCTTTTGCCGAAGCCAATGCCGCCGGAACCGGCAGGCTGCTGCACGCCGCCCGGACCGCGCATGTCGGCCGCTTCGTGCTCGTCTCCTCACTGTCGGCGCGCGAGCCGCAATTGTCAGATTATGGCTGGTCGAAGCGCGAGGGCGAAGCGGCGGTGGAGCGGTCGGGGATGCCCGCCATCATCGTGCGCCCGCCCGCGATTTACGGACCGGAGGACAGGGAGCTGCTGGAAATGTTCCGCATGGCGGCGCGCGGCCTCGTGCTGCTGCCCCCGCCCGGCCGCCTCTCGATCATCCATGTCGACGATCTGGCGCGGCTGCTGGTCGCCCTCGTCCGAAAGGGCCAGCCCGGCGCGCTCTACGAGCCGGACGATGGCACGGCAGGCGGGTTCACCCATCGACAGTTCGGCGCGGCGCTTGGCCGGGCGGTCGGGCGGCGAGTCCTCACACCCTCCCTGCCGCGCTTCGCGCTGATGGCGGCAGCGCGCATCGACCGGATTGTGCGCGGTGCGGGGGCCAAGCTGACGCCCGACCGCGTGCGCTATTTCTGCCACCCGGACTGGGTATGCGACCCGGCCCGCGCGGTGCCCGCGGACCTCTGGACGCCAGCCATCGCCGCAGAGCAGGGCCTTGCCGCAACCGCTGCCGCCTATCGGGCGAAGGGCTGGCTGTAGCGCCTTGCCCTCTCCATGCACGCCTGGGGGCTTGCCTTCGGTGCGCCCACGCTGCAAGACCATGCCCTCGTGCCGCCGCAATCGCCTGCGATGCACAAGACGCACCATCGTTTCCCACTGAGAACAGCCGCGAGCCCGCATGACCGACCGCCAAGCCATATTCGACGCCATCGCCGAGGAAATCGAACCCTTCAACAAAAAGGACGTGACGGTATCGGAGGCGACGACCTTTGCCGGCGACCTCGAGTGGGACAGCCTCACCGTCATGGACTTTGTCGCCGCGATCGAGGACAGGTTCGACATCATCATCTCGATGAACATGCAGGCCGAGATCGAGACGGTCGGCCAGCTCGCCGACGCGGTCGCGCGGCTCCAGGCGGCGGGATGAGCACCCGCTCATCAGTCGAACCGAACGGAATGACGCAATGACCCATGCCTCCGATGCCGCAACCCTGACTCCGGCCACCGACGACGGCGCTGGCGGGCGCGACCTGTTCTCCAAGTTCGATCCGCTGATCGCCGAGCGCGAGGCGCTGCTGGCGACCGGCGTGCGCGACCCCTTCGCGATCGTGATGGACGAGGTGAAATCGCCGACGCTCGCGGTCATCAAGGGCAAGGAGACGATCCTCCTCGGCACCTACAATTACATGGGCATGACCTTTGACCCCGATGTGGTGGCGGCGGGCAAGCAGGCGCTCGACGATTTCGGGTCCGGCACCACCGGCAGCCGTGTCCTCAACGGCACCTATCAGGGGCACCGGGAGGTCGAGGCGGCGCTGCGCGCGTTCTATGGCACCGCGCACGCGATGGTCTTTTCGACCGGCTATCAGGCCAATCTCGGCATGATCTCGACGCTCGCGGCGAAGGGCGACTATGTCGTGATCGACGCCGACAGCCACGCAAGCATCTATGACGGCTGCTTCCTGGGCGATGCGGAGATCATCCGCTTCCGCCACAACAGCGTCGAGGATCTGGACAAGCGCCTCGGCCGCCTGCCCGCCGACGCGCAGAAGCTGGTTGTGCTCGAGGGTGTCTATTCGATGCTCGGCGACGTCGCGCCGCTGCCGGAGATGGTCGCGGCGGTGCGCAGACATGCCAATTGCATGATCCTGGTCGACGAAGCGCATGGCATGGGCTTTTTCGGCGAACACGGCCGCGGGGTTTACGAGGCGCAGGGCGTCGAGAAGGACATCGACTTTGTTGTCGGCACCTTCTCGAAATCGGTCGGCACAGTTGGCGGCTTCTGCGTTTCCGACCATCCCAAGTTCGAGGTGCTGCGGCTCGTCTGCCGACCCTATGTGTTCACCGCCAGCCTGCCGCCGAGCGTCGTGGCGACGGCCGCCACGTCCATCCGCAAGCTGATGCATGCGGGCGAGAAGCGCGAGCGGCTGTGGCGCAACAGCCGCCGCCTGCACGGCGGGCTGACCGACCTCGGCTTCCGGCTCGGCACGCAGACGCCGCAGTCCGCGATCATCGCGGTCATCCTCACCGACCAGACCCAGGCGGTCGCGATGTGGCAGGCGCTGCTGGAACTTGGCCTCTACGTCAACATGGCGCGGCCGCCCGCCACACCTGCGGGCACCTTCCTGCTGCGCTGCTCGCTGTGCGCGGAACATAGCGAGCAGCAGGTCGAGGACATCATCGCGATGTTCAAGGCCGCAGGGGAAGCGACCGGCGCGATCGGCTGATCGTTCCTGACGAAGGGATTTGCGGCAGAAGGCCAGCGATGGTCTTTGCCTTGTCCGATCCATCGGTTATGGACAATCGCCATGTACGCACTGCCCCTGCGCGACGCCAACAGCGTTGAGGATGCAATGGAGGCGCTGCCCCTCTGGAGGCGTGCGGCGCCGGTCGTGCTTGGCATCGCGCTCGCGGTCGCCTTGCTGATTCTCCTGATTATCGCGCGGCAGGTGTCGGACGAACGCCAGGATGCGCTCGCGCTCCAGCGGCACAGCTACGAGGTGATCGTTCTCGCGCGCAATGCGGAGGGAACAGTGGCCCGCGCGGAATCGCTGCTCGCCCGCTACGTGCTCAGCCTCGATGCCAATGACGGGCGGCGCTATGCCGATGAGTGGCGCACAGCCGGCACCGTCATCGCCAGCCTGAAGCGCGCCGTCCGGGACAATGCAGCGCAAACCGCGCGCATGGCCAATGTCGAGGCCGCCTATCAGGAACGGGGCAAGGCGCTTGACGATATCGCGCTCCGAACGACCTACGATCAGAAGCTGGGCGCCCTCGGACGGCTTTATGAAGCCAATCGTGTCGCCAGCGCCGACCGCCTCCACCGCCTGCTGGAAGATGTGATCACGCAGGAGGTGGCGCTGCTCGACCGGCGCAGCAACGCGGTCGACCAGCAGGAAGGGCGCGCGCAGACCCTCGCGAGCAGTTACGCGCTGATCGCGCTGATCATCCTCGTCGCCGCGCTGGCGGCGCTGTGGATCGCCCAGTCCGCGGCGAATGAGCGGCATTTCCAGCGCCGGCTTGCCCATGCCGAAGCCCGGCGGGTGGACGATCTGGAACTTGCGGTCACCGAGCGCACCAACGAGCTCGCGGCGGCGAACGTCCGGCTGCGCGAGGAAATGGTGGAGCGCGCGCAGGCCGAGGAGAGCCTGCGCCAGCTTCACAAGATGGAGGCGGTGGGGCAGCTCACCGGCGGTATCGCGCACGACTTCAACAATATGCTCGCGGTGGTGATGGGCGGGCTGGAGATGGCGAAACGCCGTGCGGCGGGCAATGAGGAGGCGCAGCGCCATATCGACAACGCGCTGGAAGGGGCGGTGCGCGCCGCGTCGCTGACCCGGCGGCTGCTTGCCTTTGCGCGCGCCGAACCGCTGACGCCGACCACCATCGACCCCGATCAGCTGATCGCGGAGATGGCCGCGCTGATCGACCGCACCATTGGCGACGGCATCGCCGTGGCGATGGCGCCGGGCGCGGGCGACTGGCATCTATGGGCCGATCGCCATCAGCTCGAGAACAGCCTGATCAACCTGAGCGTCAATGCGCGCGATGCGATGGACGGTCAGGGCCGGCTGGTCATCGCCACAGGCCGGGCAACAATCCGCAATGGCGAGCTGAGCGACTGCCCGGCGGGCGATTATGTCCGCCTTTCCGTCAAGGACAGCGGTCACGGCATGACCCCGGACGTGCTGTCCCGCGTGTTCGAACCTTTTTTCACCACAAAGCCGGTCGGACGCGGCACCGGGCTCGGCCTCAGTCAGGTGTTCGCTTTCGTCCGGCAGGCGAACGGCGGCATCCGCATCCACACCGAGCCGGGCACCGGGACCGAAGTCGAGATATTCCTGCCCCGCGCCGACGCCCCTGTTCCCCCTGATGCCCCTGCCGCCACGCCGCAGGCGCAGGAGGACTGCGCCCCCGAAACCACGCGCACGATCCTGGTGGTGGAGGACGACGCGCGCGTGCTCGCATCGACCATCATGGCGCTCACCGAACTGGGGCACACCACCATCGGCTGCGCCAATCCGGCGAAGGCGGCCGAGGCGCTCGCGGCGAACCCGGAAGTCGACCTCATCCTCACCGACGTGCTGATGCCCGACATGACGGGGCCGGAGATGATGGCCGCGCTGCGCCGGTCCGGCGTCGGCCTCCCCGTCGTCTATGTCACCGGATTCGGTGGCGAGGACGCGGAGGCCGGGCTGCTCGTCAACGAGAATGTCCTGCGCAAGCCGTTCACCCTCGCGCAGCTCGGCCGCATGGTCGACTCGGTGCCCAAAATGCCCCGCCCGGCACTTTCCGGGTGACATGGAACGCACCGCCGGGATAGGGAGCGGGGCTATGGTCCCGGCGAACGTCGCAGCATGATCGGATTGAAACCGCTCGCCACGATCGACCGCTATATGGTGCGCCTGATCGCGGTGCCGCTCTTTTCGACGCTCATCATCTCGGCGATGCTGCTGGTGCTGGACCGCATCCGGCGGCTGTTCGATTTCGTCGCGACCGAGGGCGGCCCGGTGAGCGCGGTGTGGCGCATGCTCGCAAATCTGCTGCCGGAGTATCTTGGGCTAGGCATTCCCATCGGCCTGATGCTGGGCGTGCTGCTTGCCTTCCGTCGCCTCGCCTTGTCCTCGGAACTCGACGTGCTGCGCGCGGTCGGGCTGGGCTATGGTCGGCTGCTGCGCGTCCCCTATGCCTTCACGATCGCGCTTGCGCTCGTGAACCTTGCCATCGTCGGCTTCATCCAGCCCTACAGCAAGTTCGGCTACGAGCGGCTCCGCTTCGAGCTTCGCACGGGCGCGCTGGGCGCGTCCATCAAGGTGGGGGAGTTCACCTCGCTGGGCGACGGCATCACCTTGCGGATCGAGGAAAGCGCGGAGCAGGGCCGCCGCCTCACCGGCATTTTCGCGCGCATGGACCAGAAGAACGGACAATCGCTCGCCGTCACGGCCTCCCGCGGGCAGTTCCTCGCGACGGATGATCCCGACACGATCATCCTGCGCCTGTCGGACGGTGTGCTGGTGCAGACCGCGCCGAGCTACAAGGTGCCGCGCATCCTCAGCTTCAGCTCGCACGATCTGCCGATCGACCTGCCCAAATTCGACGGCTTCCGTGACCGTGGCGACGGCGATCAGGAGCTGACCCTGCCCGAACTGTTCATGGTCGGGATTGATCCCGAGGCGTCCCGTCTGGAGCGCACGCAGGCATGGTCGAACTTCCACTATCGCGTGGTGGAGATCGCCTTCATGTTTCTGCTGCCGCTCGCGGCGGTGGCGTTCGCGATCCCGCCCAAGCGGTCGACATCGGCGCTCGGGGTATTCCTGTCGATCGTGATGATCGTGACCTATCACAAGATCAACCAATATGGCCAGTCGGTGTCGGCGCTTGGGCAACTCGATCCGGTGCTTGCGCTGTGGGGACCGTTCCTGCTGGTGTCGGCGCTGATCCTGTGGATGTACCATGTTACCGCCCATGTGCCGGGCGGACAGCCCATCGGCGCGGTCGAGCGGTGGTTCGCCACAGGCGCGAAGGCAGTTGCCGGGCTGGTGCGCATCGGCCCGCGGCGCGGCGGGGCGGCGGCGGGCTGATGCTGCTCGGCCTGTTCCCGTCGCGCGCACTCGCGCTCTATGTCGCGCGCGGCTTTTTCGTGCGCTGCGCGGCCATGCTGGCCATGCTGGTGATGGTCCTCCTCATGCTCGACATTCTGAGCGAGGCAGGCTCCGTCCTCGCCCACCCTGGCAATGGCGATGCCGAACTGTGGCGCTATGCCGGGCTGCGCGCGCCGGAGATCATCGCGCGCTTTCTGCCCTTCGCCATATTGCTGGGGACACTCATCACCGTGACCCAGCTCAACGCCAACAGCGAAGTCATCTCGATGAAGGCGGCGGGCCTCTCCGCGCATCAGATCCTCGCGCCGCTACTGCTGGTATCGGCGCTGATCGCCATCGTCAGCTTCACCTTCAACGAGCGGGTCGCCACCCGCGCCATTGCCGCGCGGACGGCCTGGGAAGCGGTCGACTATGGCGACATCCCGCGCGACAGCGGGGTGAAGACGAATGTCTGGGTGAGGGACGGCGAAGACCTCATCCATGCCGCCGTCATCGCGGGACGCGGACAGGCCACGGTGCTGCGCGACATCGAGATATTCGATCGGGCTGGCGGCAATCTCGTCTCCATTCTCACCGCGCCGAGAGGACGTCGCGATGGCGATGCCTGGCGGCTGGAAGACGCCCGGCGCTTCGACGTGGCGCGCGACAGCGTGGTGGCGCTCGGCACGATCCGGTTCGGGCCGACAATCCAGCCAGAACGCTTCACCATGTCGTCGATCAACGCGGATGGCACCGCCTATTGGGATCTGGCGGGCGACATCGAGGCGCTGAAAGCGGCGGGGCGGCCGACAACGGCGCTGGAGGGTGCGCTCTGGCACAAGATCACCGGCCCGCTATCGACGCTGCTGATGCCGCTGCTCGGCGCGGTGGCGGCCTTTGGCATCGCGCGATCGGGCAAGCTGTTTGTTCGTGCGGTGCTTGGCATGTCCTTGGGTTTCGCATTTTTCGTCGCGGACAATTTCTCGCTGGCGATGGGCGATCTGGGCGCCTACCCCCCCTGGCTCGCCGCCTGGGCGCCATTCCTGCTGTTCTTCCTCGTCGGCGAGACGGTGCTCATCCGCTCGGAGGAATAGTCAGGCCCGAAATGTGGCCTTCGTCAGTCGCAGCACCAGCCCCGACAGGGTGGCATGGCTGGCGCGCGGATAGGTCGAGGCGGAACCCAGCTCGGCGACCAGACGGCGGTGCGCGGTGCCGAGGCTGTGATAGGGCAGGCTCGGCAGCAGATGATGCAGCGCATGATAGCGCAGGCCCACCGGCGCCCAAAGATAGGGCAGCAGCGAGGGCGGGGGCACGTTGACCGAGTCGAGATACTGGCCGGTGACGGTCATCTGCTCGCCGTCATTTTCCCACAGATGCGCCACCAGCGTGCGCACCTGATTGATCAGCGCGATGCCAGACAGCACGGCCAGCGCGACGAGAAAGGCGCGCAGCGGAACGAGCCCGCCCGCCACCATCACCAGCAGCGTGATCGCCCAGACGCTCGCAAGCGCCTCCTGCCAGCGCCAGCGGCCCGCGAGCACGCCCTCGGGCGGACGGCGGCGGAAAGCCGGGTTGATCGCCAGCGCCGAATAGGCCGCGACACTGTGGCGGCGCAGCCGGGGCGCAACAAGACCAAGCGGCGTCAGCACGGCAAACCGGACCAGCAACGCGACCGGCGCGAGCAGGGCCGTCACGACGAACAGCGGCAGGGTCCACGGCTTCATCCGCGCAAGCGGCAGATATTCGGGGTCCTCCGCCGTGCCATAGCGGGTGCGGGCATGGTGGAGGGTATGGACGCCCTCATACATGAAGGACGGCAGGAGCAGCGGGATGCCGACAAGAAGGTTCCAGCCGATACGGAAACGCGGCAGATCCCGCTCCTTCATGTGGCTGAGCTCGTGGATGAACAGGCTGGCGCGATAGAGGGCGAGCACCGCCACCAGCCCGGCGCCGGTCGCCGCGAACGGCGAGGCGATCATCATCGCCGCCAGCAGCGCGGCATAGCCGAGGCCCGCCGACAGCAGCATGTCCGTCCAGTAGATCCGCGCGCTGGGCGTGCCGAGATCGCGCGTCAGTTCCGCCGCCGCGCGCAGCATCGCCACATCGTCGGGCGTGGCGTAAAGCGGCCGCTTGCCGGTGCCGCGGGTGGCGTCATAATGCGCGACATCGCGCCGGTCCGTGAATCCGAGGCTGTGCATCTTCTCGCTCCTACCGGCACATAGTGGCGGCATCGTGGCGTTTCCAGACCAGCCGCCGCTTGACAAGCGGACGCGCTCGCCCGCACCAGACGCACTGGCCGGCCGGAAGGACATATGCCTTGACCCAGAACAATGATGTTGTCGTCACGCCCGCCTCCGGCAAGGCGGATATCGCCGCCTTCATTGATCTGCCCTGGACTATTTACGCCAACGATCCCAACTGGGTGCCACCGCTCCGCATGGACGTGAAGGAGCTGATCTCGCCCGGCAAAAATCCGTTTTTCGAGCATGCCGAGGCGCAGCTTTTCCTCGCCCGGCGGGGCGGGAAGGTGACGGGCCGGATCAGCGCCCATATCGACCGGCTGGCCCAGACCATGCCGACCGCGCAGGGCTTTGGCCCCGGCACCGGCAATTTCGGCCTGTTCGAGGCGATGGACGCCGCCACCGCCGCCGCGCTGATCGCCGCCGCCGAGCAGTGGCTGACGGCCAAGGGCGTCACCCGCGCCATCGGCCCCATCTCGCTGTCCATCTGGGAGGAGCCGGGCGTGCTCGTCGAGGGGTTCGACCACCCGCCGACCGTCCTGATGGGCCATCATCGCCCCGATTATGCCGGCTGGATCAGCGCGAACGGCTATGCGCCGGTCAAGCGGCTCGATACCTATGCGCTCGACATCACCCATCCCTTTCCGCCGCTGGTGCAGCGCATTGTCGCATCAGGGCTCAAAAACCCGCGCATCCGGGTGCGCGAGGTCGACAAGTCGAAATTCGCGCAAGAAGCCGCGATCATCCTCGCCATCCTCAATGACGCCTGGGGCGGCAACTGGGGCTTCGTGCCCATCACCGACAGCGAAGTCGCCTATACCGGCAAAAAGCTGAAGCCGATCGTTTTCAACGATCTCATCCGCATCGCCGAAGTGGACGGCGAACCCGTCGCCTTCATGATGACGCTGCCCAACCTCAACGAAGCCACCAAGTCGTTCAACGGAAAACTTTTTCCCTTCAACGTCCTGACGCTGCTCCGCTGGCTGCGAAAGCCGACATGCACCACGATGCGCGTGCCGCTGATGGGCGTCGTCAAGCGGTTGCAGTCGAGCCGGCTCGCCAGCCAGCTCGCCTTCATGATGATCGAGGCGATCAGACAGTCGGCGATCACGAAATATGGCGCGACCCGCGGCGAGATCGGCTGGATCCTGGAGGACAATCAGGGAATGGTTGCGATCGCCGACGCGATCGAAAGCACGGTCAACAAACGCTACATGATCTACGAGAAGCCGATCGGCTGACGGAAAAGGCCAATGGTCGAGGGGGCAAGGGACAGGATCGCGCGCGCCTTCAGCCGCGCCGCACCGGACTATGACCGGGCGGCCGCGCCGCAACGAAAGGCGGCCGCGCTGCTTGCGGACCTCGCCCGCCAGCGACCAGCGCCCCCGTCGCCGCATATCCTCGAGATCGGGTGCGGCACCGGCCTCTTCACCCGCCATATCGCCGAGATCTGGCCCGACGCCCGGCTGGTCGCCAGCGACATCGCGCCGGAAATGGTCGGCGCGGCGGCGCGGGGGGCGATGATCGGCGGCCGCTTCGTCACCATGGATGGCGAGGCGCCACCCTTCGACCGGCCCCTGTTCGACCTCATCCTGTCCAATCTCGCCTTCCAGTGGTTCGCCGATCTGCCGGGGGCCGTGGCGCGGCTGGCGGGCCTGTTGCGGCCAGGCGGCAGCCTCCTTTTCTCGACCATGGGCGCGGACAGCTTCGCCGAATGGCGGGCGGCCCATGCGACGGTCGGCGCGGTGCCGGGGACGCCATCCTATCCCGCCCTTGCCGATCTGCGGGCGATGCTCGCCGCCCTGCCCGATGCCTTCGCGTTCGAGGAGCACTGGCCGTTCGACCTTGGCGGTGCCAGCGGCCTGCTCGCCCACCTCAAGGGCATCGGCGCGCGCGTGCCGGCAGCGGGGCACCGGCCGCTCGCCCCGGCGGGGCTCAGGGGCGTCATGCGGGCCTTTGACGAGGGGGGCGGCACCGTCACCTACCATGTGCTGTTCGGCCGCGTAACGAACCTGCCCTAAGGCGGTTTTTCGACCAGTTCGCCATTCGTTAAGTGTCTTTTGGCAGAGTGGTCATCGGGGACGAGGAGCTGCCATGAACAGGATGACCATCGCGGGCTGCGCGGGGCTGATCGGCCTTGCGTCCGCCGCCGCCCTTGCATCGCCGCACGAAAGCGGCCGCACCGCCTATGAACGCTATGCCGCGACGACGAGCAAGCGTCTGCCGGTGCGCAATCCCCAGCCCAAGGCGCCCAAGGCCGAAGCGCATGAAGCCCACGGTCCGCCGCACTGGGGCTATGACGGCGCGGAAGGCCCCGCCTTCTGGTCGAACCTCTCGCCGGAATACCGCATCTGCGCGCTCGGCAAAAATCAGTCGCCGATCGACCTGGCGGGCGCCAACACCACGGCCAATGTCGCCGTCTCGGCAGACTATCGCCCCGGTCCGCTGGTGATCCTCAACAACGGCCACACCGTGCAGGACAAGGTGCCGCCGGGGTCCATCTTCATGAGCGGCAGCCAGCGTTACACGCTGCTTCAGGTGCATTTCCACACGCCGTCCGAGCATACGCTCAACGGCCGCGCCTATCCCATGGAAGCGCATTTCGTGCACAAGGATGAGAAGGGCAATCTCGCCGTCCTCGGCATTTTCTTCGAGGTCGGCGCCACCAATGCGGAGCTCGCCAAGCTGATCGTCGCCGCGCCGCGCCAGAAGGCGGATTCGCATGTGGTCGAGGGCTTCACCTTCGATCCCGCGCGCCTGCTGCCGCCGGAACTGGCGGTCTATCGCTATCAGGGATCGCTGACCACGCCCGGTTGCAGCGAGGGCGTTGCCTGGCATGTCGCACAGACGCCCGTCCAGGCAAGCGCGACGCAGATCCACGCCCTGCAGGCGATCATGGGCCACAACGCCCGTCCGCCGCAGCCAGTCAACGGCAGGCTGGTGATCGCGCCGGGCAGCTAGAGCGGTTTCCGATCCAGGCGGTATGATTGCGCGGTGTCGCGCCGGATGGCAGGGGAGGGATCATGACCCTGCCCATCCGCCCGGCCGTCGCCACCGATATCGCGGCACTTTCCGCCCTCAAGATTGCGGCCTTTCGCGAAACCTTCCTGGAGGATTTCGCGATCCCCTATCCGCCCGCCGACCTCGTGCGGTTCGAGGCGGAGCATTATGGCGAGGCCAGGGTCGCGGCCGAGCTGGCGGACCCGGATCACGCGACCTGGGTGGTTGACGGAACGGACGCCCCGCTCATTGCCTATGCCCATTGCGGTCCGTGCAAGCTGCCCCATGCCGAGGCCCGGCCGGACGATATCGAGCTTTACCAGCTTTACCTCTTGCGGGCCGCTCAGGGGACAGGGCTCGGTCGTGCACTCATGGCCGAGGCGCTGAAATGGATGGCGCCGCGGGCGCCGCAGCGCCAGTGGCTCGGCGTCTGGTCAGGCAACGACCGTGCCCAACGATTCTACGCGAGCTTCGGTTTCCGTCAGGTCGGCAGCTATGCGTTCATGGTTGGCGCGTTCGCCGATCATGAATTTATCTTCCGGCGGGACCTATAGCGCCCCGCCCATCAGCTTTGGAAAGAAGCCCTCATGGGCGGCGCGCAGCGTGTCGAGCGACACGCAGCAGTCCTTTTCCGGCAGCTCGAAAATGATACGGCTGGCGATGGTGCGACCGATGCGCGCGACCTCTATGCCAGCGGCTTCGGCGCGGGAGAGAAACGCGGCGAGCGCGGCGTCGCGCGCGGTCACCACATAGAGCCCCTGATCCTCGGCGAAATAGGTCGCGGCTACCCCGCCCGGCAGCAGCGGCTGGTCGAGCATCGCGCCCACCCCGCCCGCAAGCGCCATTTCGGCGACCGTGACGGCAACGCCGCCGTCCGACACATCGTGCACGGCGGTCAGCGCGCCCGCCAGGATCGCGCCGCGGATGAAGTCGCCGGTGCGTCGCTCCGCCTCGAGATCGACCCGTGGCGGCGGCCCGGCTTCGCGCCCTTCGCGCTCGTGACATTCGCGCAGCCACAGCGACTGGCCAAGGTCGCCGCGCCGGACGCCGACGAGCAGGATGATGTCGCCCGTATCCTTGAAGCCGATCGTCGCCATGCGCTCGATATCCTCAAGCAGGCCGACGCCGCCGATCGCGGGCGTGGGCAGGATGGCGCTGCCGCCGCCTGTCGCCTTGGACTCGTTGTAGAGGCTCACATTCCCGGACACGATCGGATAGTCGAGCGCGCGGCACGCCACCCCCATGCCGTCGAGGCAGCCGACAAGCTGCCCCATGATCTCCGGCCGCTGCGGGTTGGCGAAGTTGAGGCAGTTGGTGATGGCGAGCGGCTTGCCGCCCACCGCCGTGATGTTGCGCCAGGTTTCCGCAACCGCCTGCTTGCCGCCCTCGACCGGATCGGCGAAGCAATAGCGCGGGGTGCAGTCCGTCGCGATGGCGAGCGCCCGCCCGGTGCCGTGGATGCGCACCACCGCCGCGTCCCCGCCGGGGCGCTGCGCCGTGTCGGCACCGACCATGTGATCATATTGCTCCCAGACCCAGCGGCGCGACGCGAGGTCGGGCGAGCCCATGAGCGCGAGGAGATCGGCCGCGGGGTCGGCACTCTCCGGCATCTGCGCGACCGCCGGAACCGGGGGCGTCGGCACATGCGGCCGGTCGTATAGCGGGGCATCGTCGGCAAGCGGCCCGAGCGGAATGTCGCACACGGTTTCCCCATGGTGGACGAGGACCATGCGCCCGGTATCGGTCACCTCGCCGATGACGGCGAAGTCGAGCTCCCACTTGCGGAAGATCGCCTCGGCAAAGGCCTCCTTGCCGGGCTGAAGCACCATGAGCATCCGCTCCTGGCTCTCCGACAGCATCATTTCATAGGCGGTCATGCCGGTTTCGCGCTGCGGCACCTTGTCCATGTCGAGCCGGATGCCAA
>CAZGVX010000008.1:0-63124 GCA_964529225.1 uncultured Sphingobium sp. | reverse complement strand
CGGTGACCCGGATTGATCGGAAACCGCTCTAAATGCCGGAGCCTGCACATTTTCATCTGACTTTAACCAGCCCCGGTCCACAACGCTGCCAAATCAGAAGGCAGGTGGACGCACGTGGACGACTTACTGGGCGAATTTGTCGCCGAGACGCTGGAGCTGCTGGAATCGCTCTCCCGCGACGTCGTCGCATGGGAGTCCGACCCCACCGACCGCCAGCTGCTCGACAGCTTTTTCCGCTTTTTCCATACCGTCAAGGGCAGTTGCGGGTTCCTGAATCTGTCGCGACTCGAGAAGCTGGCCCATGGCGCCGAGGACGTGCTTGCCGCCTTTCGCGCGGGCGAGCGCGTGCCGGACGATGCGTCCATCTCCGCCGTTCTCGCGATCATGGACCAGATCGGCGCGCTGGCCAAGGCGCTGGGCGACGGCGAGGAAGGGCCACCCCCGCAAACCGACGCCGCTCTGCTCGCCGCTCTTGTTGCCAGGCCGGCTGATCACCCCGGCGAAAGCGATACGACGCCGGACGATGGCGCCGACGCGGCGCCGCTGGCGCCTGATCACGCTGCCCCTCCCTCCTCCCCGACAACGTCCGACCGTGCCGCCGCCAAGCGGGCCGGTGGGCCGCGAACGGTCCGCATTTCGCTGGACCTGATCGACCATCTCATGATCGGCGTGTCTGACATGGTGCTGGCCCGCAACGAGCTGTCGCGCAAGCTGCGTGAGGGCGAGGTGGACCCGGACATCGAGGCAAGTTTCGAACGCCTCTCCGCCTGCGTCGCCGAAATGCGCGACATGGTCAGCAAGACACGCATGCAGCGCGTCGACCGCCTGTTTGCCGCCATTCCGCGACTGGTGCGCGACCTCAGCCACGATCTCGGCAAATCCGTCGAGCTGGTGCTGGAGGGCGGCGACGTCGAAATGGACCGCGAGATGATCGAGATGGTGCTCGACCCGCTCACCCATATTGTGCGCAACGCCCTCGACCATGGCATCGAAATCCCGGTCGACCGGCGCGCCGCGGGCAAGCCTGAGAGCGGGCGCCTGCTCGTATCCGCGCGTCAGGCGGGTAATCAGATCGTTATCGAGATCACCGACGACGGCAGGGGCATCAATGGCGAGGCACTCGTCACGAAGGCGCTCAGGCAGCAGATCGTAACCGAGGCCGAGGTCGAGGGCTATTCGCAGCACGACCGCATGAACCTGATTTTTCATCCCGGCCTGTCCACGGCCCGGGAAGTGTCGGCGATTTCGGGCCGAGGCGTCGGCATGGATGTCGTGCGGACCAATGTCGAGCGACTCGGCGGCAATGTTCAGCTCGACAGTGCGCCAGGCAGGGGCACTACAATTACGCTTCGCGTGCCGATGACACTGACGATCATTCCGGGGCTCATCCTCCGCGCGGCGGGCATCGGGTTCGCAATGGCGCGCGCCAATGTCATCGAACTGCTGCACGAACGCGGCGCCATCATCTCGATGGATTTCATCGCCGGCGCCCCCATCGCGACGATTCGCGGGCGGCGCTACCCGCTTGTCGACCTCGCGACGCTGCTGCGGGGCGAGGCTTGCGCCGAAAGCGCGCCAGCCAGAGCGAACCGCACGGTGATGCTTGTCCGTGCGTCAGGCGTGCCGCCTTATGCCCTCATCGTCGATGAGGTGACGAACCATGAGGAGCTGGTGATCCGGCCAGCACCGCCGCTGATCATCGGTTCGGAAATCTATGCGGGCATGACTTTGCCGGACAACGGGCGGCCGATGCTGCTGCTCGATCCGTCGGGCATCGCCAACGTCGCACAGCTGCCCGCCGAAGCATGGCGCGAGGAAAGCGAGCAGCCATCGGCCACAGGCAAGACCAAGACCGCAGGCAAAGTGCGCGCCATCCAGTTTCTCGAACCGACCGGGGAGCAGCGCGTCATCCCTGTCGATCTGGTCGAACGTATCGAGGATGTGCCTACCAGCGCCATCGGCATCAGCGGCGGCGACCATTTCGTGCGTCTGCGCGGTGAGCTGATCCGGCTGGCCAACCCGGCAGCGGCTTCAGGCGAAACGACAAAGGTCCTCAAGCTGCGCGTAGGAACCCAGTCGCTCTGCTATGCCGTGGCCGATGTGCTTGACCTCATCGACATCCCCGTGCGGCCCAATCTTGTCCGCAACAAGGGCATCATCGCGGGTATCGTGATGCAGGGCGGACTTCATCTCGAACTGATAGACGGGCATGCCCTGTTCGCCGCGCACGACCTGCGCGATGCCTCGGCCACGGGGCGGGGCATCTGCCTCATCGACGGGCTTGTCGACGATCCGTGGATGCGCACCATACTCGCGCCGATGCTGGCGCAGGCGGGTTATGATGTGCGCGACGCCGCCGATTGCCCCGACGTGCCGGAAGGGTTGTGCGTAAGGCTGACCGGAGCCGACAATTCCGACGGCAATGGGATTCCGACGATTCGGCTGCGCGCCAGCCCACAGGATGACGAGGCAGACGGCGCCGATCCGTCGTGCTACCGCTACGACCGGGAGTCGCTCCTTGCCGCGATCGCGGACATCATGCGGAGAGAGGCGGCATGAGCGATCGACTATATCTTTTCGCGACGGTTGCCGGGACGGCCATCGCAGTTCCGACCGAGGAGATCGAGGCGGTCGTCCGTCTCAATGAGATCATGCCGGTTTTCCGTGTCCCCTGCCATGTCCGGGGCCTCGCCGCGCTGCGTAGCCGTGTCCTTACCGTGGTCGATATCCGGGCGCGCACCAGCGGTGAGGCCCTGCCCATGCCGCCCCGGCCTCTGGCAATCGTCGCCGAGATCGACGGGCACAATTTTGCGCTTCTGATCGAGGAGGTGGAGGACGTCTGCCCCATCGCGCAGCCGGTAGAACCCGTCATGGGCCGCATCAGCGACGACTGGGCGCCATTCGCGCGCGGTATGATCCTCGACAATGCCGGGCGCATGCATCTGGTCATTTCGCTCGCTGACATAACGCGCTGCGGCGTCACGGCGACGGCGGCCTGATTGCTGCCTTTACCGAAATCTTACGAATTGCGGGCTATGACCGGACCATAGCACCGGGTCGAGGGGAATCAGAGTGAAACAGTGCCTTGTTGTCGACGATTCTAAAGTCATTCGGAAGGTCGCACGTCATATTCTCGAGTCGCTTGATCTGGCGGTTGACGAGGCAGAAGACGGCCGCATCGCGCTGGACCGCTGCCAGCGGTCGATGCCCGACGTGGTCCTGCTCGACTGGAACATGCCGCAGATGACCGGCCTTGAGTTTCTGCAGGAGCTGAACCGGCGCAAACTGCCCAACCAGCCCAAGGTCATCTTTTGCACCACGGAGAACGGGCTCGGTCACATTCGCGCGGCAGTCGAAGCCGGCGCGGATGAATATGTCATGAAGCCGTTCGATCGCGAGACGCTCGAGAGCAAGCTTCAACTCGTCGGCATATTGTAAGGCCGGGCGTTCGCAGGGGTCAGGTCCATGAACCCCAACCCGCCCGCAGCCCCCCGGGACGGCATCGCCAGCGGTCCCGACGTCAGCACAGGTGCCCGATTGATAAGGGTCGCAATTGTAGACGACTCGGTCGTCGCACGCCGAGTCCTTGACCGCATTCTGACCGAGGATGGCCGATTTACGGTCTGCGGCAGCTACAGCAGCGCCGAGTTGGCTCTGGAAACGCTTCCCGACACGCCGGTCGATGTCATTGTCCTCGACCTCGAAATGCCCGGACGGGGCGGACTGCTGAGCCTTCCCGACCTGCTCGCCGCCAGCCGCAAGGCGGCTGTCGTCATCCTCTCGGGCCATCATGCCGCCGACGGCGAAGTGGCGGTGCGCGCACTCGCGGACGGTGCGCGCGACATCCTCACCAAGCCGGATGCGGGCCACTTTCATTCAGCCTTCGCCGCGACGCTGACAGATCGGCTGCATGCGATCGCCACCGGGCAGGACCGATCCGGCTGGAAGGGCGGCCAGACGAGCTGCATGGCTGCGCCTTGGGGCCTGTCGACGATCCCGCGCGCGATCGCCATCGGTGCGTCGACCGGGGGGATCGCCGCGCTCGCCAGCTTCTTCAAGGCACTTGGCAGTCCGCCCGTGCCAGTTTTTGTTACGCAGCATCTTCCGGCTGATTTCCTTCCGTTTTTCGCAAGGCAGCTCGGCGACATGACCTGCGCGCCTGTGGAGCTTGCCCGGCAGGGCACGCAGGTTGCCGCAGGCCACGTTTACGTTGCTCCGGGCGAGGCCCACCTGACCCTTGAACGCGGCGCCAACCGCCATATCCTGATCGCTTTGTCCCGCCAGGGATCGCGTCACGGAGCGTTCCCGGCTGTCGATCCGATGTTCGCCTCCGTCGCGGACCTGTATGGCGCCGGTGCCTGCGGCATCGTCTTCTCGGGCATGGGTCGCGACGGTCTGAGCGGCGCCGAGGCAATTGGGCGGTCCGGCGGATCGGTGATCGCGCAGGACAGTGCGACCAGCGTTGTCTGGGGCATGCCAGGCGCTGTGATCAACACAGGCCTTGCCAATGTCGTTGCGTCACCGGCGGAGGCGGCAATGCTCCTGCGCCAGCAATGGTCTGCAGCGGCATGACAGAGCCCGCTCCCGCCACCATCGTGCGCGCCATCGCTGAACGCTTCGAGCAGCTGACCGGCCAGTCACTTGGCGAGAGCCGGCTATGGCGCGTCGACACTGCGCTTGCGGAGCTTGTAAGCAGCCGCCGCCTCGACGGCCTCGGCGCAGTGCTGAACGCCATGCGCAGCGATCCTCTCGGTCCGATCTCGGCGGGCGCGATCCACGCGCTTCTGAATCACGAAACATCCTTCTATCGCGATATCGAACTGTTCCGGCAGATCGAACGGTCCATCCTGCCGCACCTGCAAAAGGCGCTGGCACATGAACGGCGGCTGAGGATACTCTCCGTCGGGTGCTCGACCGGGCAGGAAGCCTATTCGCTGGCCATGACGATCAGGAATCGTGCCGAGGCATGGCACCGCTGGTCGGTGTCCATTGTCGCGTGCGACGTGTCACCGTTGGCTGTCGCGCAGGCCCGCGAGGGCATTTACGAACAGATCGAGGCGCAGCGAGGGCTACCGATCGGCGATCTCCTGAGGTGGTTTCGTCCGATCGGCGACCGATGGCAAATCACCAATGCGGTCAAGGACATGGTCCACTTCGAAGTGGATAATCTGCTCGCCCCGCGCGCGATCAGTGGCCGTTTCGACCTGATCCTGTGCCGCAACGTGCTCCTCTATCTGTCGCCGGAGCGCAAAAAGGCGGCATTGTCGTCGCTCGCGCGGCTGTCCGGTCCCAGCACCGTCCTGATCCTCGGCGCGGGCGAGACGACAATCGGCTCGGACAGCGCCTTTGTGCCCGCGCCAGCCTTCAGAAACGCCTACGCCATGGCGCAGCCGCCACAGGCCCGGCTGGCGAGCTAGCCTGCCGCTCGACTAAATGCGCGGGAAAGCGCATAGCGCCCCCCGATGATCGAAAGACCCTCGCCCAATTATAATGAGCGCGCCCGGCCGGTCTCGATGCTGGTCCTCCACTATACCGGCATGCCCGATGCCAGGTCCGCGATAGACTGGCTGGCGAACCCGGCCTCCCGTGTCTCCGCCCATTATGTGATCGACGAAGACGGAGAGATCATCCGGATGGTCGCCGAGGACAAGCGCGCCTGGCACGCTGGCGAGAGCTGGTGGCGGGGCATAAGCGATGTCAATTCGGCGAGCATCGGCATTGAAATCGTAAATCCGGGCCATGAATGGGGCTATCGCCCGTTCCCGGAGGCCCAGATCAGCGCGCTCATCCCGCTCATTCACGATCTCGTCGGGCGTCACGGCATCACGCGCGGCAATGTCGTCGGCCATTCCGACATCGCGCCCGCGCGAAAGCTCGATCCCGGCGAACTGTTTCCCTGGCACAGGCTGGCCCGCGTTCGCCTCGCCCTGCCCCGACCTACCCGCCACCTCGTCGACCCGTTCTGGTCGGACGGCGCCTTCATGCTCGCACTCGAACGCTTCGGCTACGACATAGGGGTGCCCGACGCGGCGGTGCGTGCCTTTCAGCGCCGATTTCGCCCGGAACTGATCGACGGCGTCATCGACGGCGAATGCCGCGCGATCCTCCTGGCCCTGCTGCTACCCAGACCGAGAGGGGATGACTGACGCGCTCAACGCCGCTATGATCGGCGCGCCAGAGGGTCGGGCGATCGCGGCATCGCGAGATGGCGAGGAAAGTCCGGGCTCCACGAAATGACGGTGCCGGATAACGTCCGGCGGCCCCGGCAAAAACCGGGGTCAGGGACAGTGCAACAGAGAGCAGGTCAGGCAGGCTTCGGCCCCCTGAAAGGTGAAAGGGTGCGGTAAGAGCGCACCGCGTCCCCGGCAACGGCGGGCGGCACGGTAAACCCCACCGGGAGCAAGACCGAATAGGGGCGGCGCGCGGTTCGCTTCGGTGGATCGCAGGGCATGTTTCGGCCCTGACCGCCCGGGTTGGTTGCTTGAGGCGTCCGGCAACGGCCGCCCTAGAGGAATGATCGCCCATCCGCATCTGCGGTGGACAGAACCCGGCTTACAGACCCTCTGGCATTTCCGCCCTGCATCCCGCCTGCGGGCTAAAGTCGAACGGCCCCGGGTCGTTATGGGAGTATCGTTAACAGGCGTAGAGTGACCGACCATGCTTGTGCCCGGAAGGGAGTGCGGCGACTGCACCATCTGCTGCGAAGTGCTGTCGATCGACACCAGGCCTTTCAAGAAGCCGGCCGGCATCATGTGCCATCACAATCGCGGTGGCGGGTGCGGGATCTACGACACGCGCTTCCCGATCTGCCGGGAGTGGTTCTGCGCATGGCGAATGTCCAACACGCTTGACGACAGCTGGCGACCGGACCGCAGCGGCATCCTGGTGGAGCTGGTCACCGATGGCCTGCCCCAGGGCTATGCCCCGCCGGGAATAAAATTCTCGCTCCTTCGGTCGGCCGACGACGTCCTCTGGCCGCCGCTTGTTGATCTGGTGACACGGGCAATCCGGGTGCAGCAGGCGATATTCCTCGAGCTAGTGGGACCGCCCGGCCATCTTGCTGCGCGCACCTTCCTCAATATGCCGAGCCTGAACGCTGCCGTCGCGAGCAGCGACGACGACGCGATCCGCGCGTCCCTGCGCCACGCGGCGGACTGCCTGCTCGCCCATCCGTGGGAAAAAATTCCCGCCTGATGCGGGCGGCAGCCCTTGGGAGGACTCCCCGCCCTTTTCCGCCGCGCCCGTTCCGCGTAAGGTCAGGCGATGGCACGGTATACGAGATCGAACGACTGGGGCTTTCCCCGCTGGCGGGGCTATGGCTCTTCCCGCGAAGCCCAGGCGGTTCGGCTGTGCGACCGGCATGGTTGCGACAAGCCCGGCGACTGCCCGGCCCCCAAGTCGCCCAACAGCAAGGAACGCTGGTATTTCTGTCAGGAACATGCCGCCGAGTATAATCGCAGCTGGGACTATTTCGCCGGCCTTGACGAGGAGGAGCGTGCCCGCCGCGAGCAGGCCGAAACGCGCGAAGCGGGCGCCTATCGGGCGAGCGCCCATCATAGCTGGGGCGGTCCCGGCGACGGTTCTCGCAGCCGGGAGGAGATGCGGGCGCTGGCGATCCTGGGACTTGAGGCGGACGCGGACTTTGACGCTGTCAAACGGAGCTGGCGCGCGCTGGCCAAGGAGAATCATCCGGATGTGAAGCCGGATGACGCCGACGCCGCCGAGCGGTTTCAGCAGGTGCAGGCGGCCTATGAGGTGCTGCGCGTGGCCGAGGAGCGTAAAAGCTGGCGACCCTGAAGGGCCAGCCGGTTCAATCCCGCCGCATCACGAGGCAGTCGAAACCCTTTGCCCGAACCTTGCCACAGAATTTCGCCGCATCGGCCTGTGTCGCGAAACCGCCCGCCTGAAGTCGGGTGATGGCCGTACCACGGACCAGATAGGGTTTCGCGTCGGAAAGCTCCGCAAAGCTCGATCTCAGCGTCTCCCAGAGGCGTTTTGCATTGCCCTCGTCGCGGAAGGCGCCAAACTGCGCGCGCCAGCGGCCATCCGCCAGCAGCGCAGACGACGGTTTCGGCCGGGGCGCGGGTCGGACCTCCGGCTTGGGCAAGCCGGCGGCCGGCGGCGGCGCGGCCACCGGCTCAGAAGCGATGACAGGCGCAGCCGGGGCGATAGGAGCGGCGCTTGCCGCTGCGGGGGCCGGCGGCACCTTTGATGGCGGCAGATCGGCAGTCGCAAGGCGCTGCGGCGGCGCGACACTCGGCTGCGGAACGATACGAGGCGTCGGTGCGCTGCGCGGCTGGGGCGGTACCTGCGTCCATTCCGATTTCTTCGGAGGGGTCGCAGCCCCGCTGGCCGAGGGGTCGGCCCACTCCTTTGGCGCGGCTTTGACCGCCGCCATCTGGGCGGCGATCGCAAGACCCTTTTTACGCTGATCCTCGGGAATATATTTGTCCATGGACGTGAGGCTCGCGCTTGCCTGATCGAGGCCGGCCGCGGCGGCACGTGTCATGAGCGCATAGGCCATGACCCAGTCCTTCGGCGCATAGTCGCCGTTGAACAGGGCCGTGCCGAGAATATACTGCGCGCGCGGCTCGCCACGATCGGCAGAGCGGCGGATATAGGGCATGGCGTCCTCCCGCTTGCCCTGCTGGAACAGCAGCAGACCGTAGTTGTCTTCGGCCCGTCCATGACCCTTCAGCGCCGCCTCGCGATACCAATTGAGCGCGGTGGACGCGCTTTGCGGCACGCCGCGGCCCAGCTTGTAGGCCTGCGCCAGATTGAACATGGCGTCGGCGTCGCCGCTCTCGGCAAGTGGTCGCCATTCGGCCACGGCGCGGGCGTAATCGCCCTGTTGCCAGGCGTCGACGCCCGCCTTTACGTCCGCGCTCGCAGGCGACTGAAGCGCCATCGCCCCCGCGACGAGCGCGCCCATCAAAGCTGGTCTCATACCGGTCTGTCCTCCACCGTCCGATCACGCCCCGACTAGCCCGATATGGTTAATGAAGTTTTATCCCAGGATATTGCCCCTGCCCGTAAACCCGACGCGATTAACCCGATCTTAGCGGTTGCTATGGGATTTCCGTGACGAACGCATGTCCGGGAACATGGGGGTCATACGGCCGTGAGAATTTTGGCATTGGCATCGCAAAAGGGCGGATCGGGCAAGACAACACTGTCCGGCCACCTTGCCGTGCAGGCTCAGCGCAGTGGCATGGGGCCGGTCGTCATCATCGACATCGACCCGCAGGGGTCGCTCGCCGAATGGTGGAACGAGCGGACCGACGAGCTGCCCGCCTTCGCGCATACGACGGTCGCCCGCCTTGCCGCCGACCTTGAGGCGCTGCGCGCGCAGGGGTTCAGACTTGCCGTCATAGACACGCCGCCCGCCATCACCATGGCCATTCAGAGCGTCATTTCCGTCGCCGAACTGATCGTGGTGCCAACCCGGCCAAGCCCGCATGACCTGCGCGCCGTGGGCGCGACCGTGGAGTTGTGCGAGCGCGCGGGCAAGCCGTTGATCTTCGTCGTCAACGCCGCCACGCCAAAGGCGCGGATCACATCGGAGGCCGCAATTGCCCTGTCGCAGCATGGCACCGTCGCGCCGGTCACGATCCATCAGCGCACCGATTTCGCCTCATCCATGATCGACGGACGCACGGTGATGGACCTCGACCCCAAAAGCCGTTCGGCCAAGGAAATCGAGGCGCTCTGGAGCTATGTCGCCGACCGTCTGGAACGCAATTTCCGCCGCACGGTGTTCACGCCGCCCGCCGCCCGCCAGCCCGGCGGCTTCGGCCGCCGCGTCGTCGGCCAGTGATCGGGAGCATCCGGATGCACGTCGCCAAACCTGCCGCTTCACTCTCCGCCGGACTGCTTGCCCGCCGCGGCACGGCAAAGCCTGCGATGCGCCGCGCAGCCGTCGCGCTCTCGCCGCTTGAGGATCTCGGATGGAACGATCTGGGCGGGCCGGTCGAGCCTGCGGTAGCCGAAGCTGTGACGCCGTCTCCCGTCGCGCGTCAGATCGCGACACTTAACGAGAGCTTCACCGCCTTGCGTCCCGCCCCCGCGCCTGCCGCTGCCCGCAAGGCCGCCTTCACCCTGCGGCTTGACGCTGAGCGCCATCTCAGACTGCGTCTGCTCAGCGCGGTGACCAATCAGTCGGCGCAGGCGCTGCTCGTCGCCGCGCTCGACGCTCTGATTGCCGGGCATCCCGACATCGACGCGCTCGCCGACGATCCCAAGGTGCGAGACAGCGCCCAGCCCGCTTCGTGGAATGAAGGACAGCATCCATGCGCTTGAGGACCCTTTCCCGCCTGCTCGGTTCGTCGCTGATCGTCGCTGGCACCATGGTGGGGTGCAGCGGCGCCCGGATGGAAAACCGCCCCGCAATCGCCGCCACCCAGGCGAGCGGCATCGCCCTGGGCATCGAAAAGGCGCTCGCCGCCAAGGATTATGCGCGCGCGCTGATCGACGCCGAACGGTTTGTCACCGCGAGCCCGCGCGAAGCCGCCGCCCGCACCCTGCTTGGCCGAGCCTATCTCGCAAACGGTCGCTACGCCTCCGCGCGCACCGCCTTTACCGACGCGCTGACGCTGGGTAGCAGCGACCCGCGCGCGATCGTCAGCCTTGCGCTTGTCGAGACGGGCCTGGGCAATGCGGCCGCGGCGCGTGAGCTTCTCATCCGTCACATCGCCGACCTGCCAGCCAGCGACTATGGTCTCGCCATGGCGATCAGCGGCAATCCGAACGAGGGCGTGCGCGCGCTGCTCCAGGCCGTGAACTTGCCGGGGGCGGATGTGCGGACGCGGCAGAATCTGGCTTATGCCCTGGCGCTGACCGGACAATGGGGACAGGCACGGCTGGTGGCCGGTCAGGATCTGTCCGGCCGTGACCTGCAGGACCGCCTTGCCCGCTGGGCCGCGACCGCGCAGGCCGAGGCCATGCCGCAGCGCGTCTTTGCAATGACGGGCGTTGCGCCGCGCGCCGACGACGGCGGAATGCCGGTGCGGCTCGCACTCGATAATAACGTCCCACAGGACGTGCTCGCGCGGACCTCGACCGCTTCCCCCGAGCACAGCGCCCCGGAGGACTTGCCTGCGCCGCGCGCACTCGCGGTTGCGGATGCCAATGCACCGCTGATTTCCGCCGCGCCCACGCCATTCCGCGAAGCTGCTGAGCCCCGTGTGGCCGGATCCTCGACCAGCGCCAAGGTGAAGGTCCGCGAACCCGTGCCCGCGGCACCACCGGCACCAGCGCCCACACCGCTCAAGCGCACCGTGCTGCCCGCCTCCAGCGCCGCGCCGGTGGATGACAACGACCCGCCTGCCGCAAGCATCGGCAGCGACTGGGTTGTGCAAATCGGGGCCTTTGGCGACGCCACGGCAACCAACCGCGCCTGGCAGCAGGCCCTTCGCAAGGGCTTCGCCAAGCATCGCCGCATCGAAAGCCGCTTCGCCCATGCGGGCAAGACGTGGCACCGGATCGCGCTTGGCGGTTTCGAGGGTCGTGGGGGCGCGCTCGCCTATTGCGCGTCACTGAGGGCACAGGGCCAGGCCTGTTTTGTCCGGCAGGACAAGGGTCTTGCCGGCGAAATCCAGATGGCCCGTGCCAATGCCGCCAGGACTGAGACCCTCGGGCTGGCGCTGGTGCGCTGATACAGCCGGTCCGGTGCCCAACCGCTCCTAAATGTGCAACGCCCGCCCATAAGCGGCAAGCACGCTCTCGTGCATCATCTCGCTGAGCGTCGGATGCGGGAAGACGGTCTGCATCAACTCCGCCTCGGTCGTCTCCAAAGTCTTGCCGACGACATAACCCTGGATCAGTTCCGTGACCTCCGCGCCGACCATGTGCGCGCCCAGTAGCTCGCCCGTCTTTGCGTCGAATATGGTCTTGATGAAGCCTTCCGCTTCGCCAAGCGCAATGGCCTTGCCATTGCCGATGAACGGGAACGTGCCCGCCTTCACGTCGTAGCCAGCCTCCTTGGCCTTCGCCTCGGTAAGGCCGACCGACGCGACCTGCGGGTGGCAGTAGGTGCAGCCCGGGATGTTCGCCGTATCCATGGCGTGCGGATGGACATCCTTGTTGCCAAGGGCCTGCGCGATCGCTTCCGCCGCGATCACGCCTTCATGGCTCGCCTTGTGCGCCAGCCACGGCCCCTGCACGACATCTCCGATCGCCCAGACGCCGGGCACGTTGGTGCGCAGCATCGGGTCGACCTGCACGTGGCCGCGCTGATCTTTCGCAATGCCGAGCGTCTCAAGGCCTATGCCCTCGACATTGGGGACGATGCCCACCGCGACGATGCAGTGGCTGAAGTCCTCGACGGTGACCTTGCCGTCCTTGTCCTTGATCTCGGCCGAGACACCCTTGTCGGTCACCTTGAGCGACTGAACGCCGGTCGATGCGCGGATGTCCATACCCTGCTTGGTGAGGGCCTTGGTCATGAATGCAGAGACGTCCGCATCCTCGACCGGCAGGATGCGATCGAGCATCTCCACGACCGTCACCTGGGCGCCCATGTCGTTATAGAAACTCGCGAATTCGATGCCGATCGCGCCCGAGCCGATGACGAGGAGCCGCGTCGGCATTTCCGTCGGCACCATTGCGTGTCGATAGGTCCAGACGCGCTTGCCGTCGGCCTTGGCAAAGGGCAGCTCGCGGGCGCGTGCGCCTGTGGCGAGGATGATGTGCTTTGCCTGGAGCGTTTCCTTGCCGTTCTCGCCCGTCACCTCAAGCTTGCCCGGAGCCGTCAGCACACCCGTGCCCATATGCACCGCGATCTTGTTTTTCTTCATGAGGTGCGTGACGCCCTGATTGAGCTGCTTTGCGACGCCGCGCGATCGCTTGACCACAGCGTCGAGATCGGCGCTGATCTTCTCGGCAGCGAGACCATAGTCCTTGGCGTGCTGCATGTAATGGAAGATCTCGGCCGACCTCAGCAGTGCTTTGGTCGGGATGCAGCCCCAGTTGAGGCAGATGCCGCCGAGCGTTTCGCGCTCGACAATGGCGGTCCGAAGGCCCAGCTGCGCGGCCCGAATCGCCGCAACATAACCGCCGGGTCCCGAACCCAGCACGATAAGATCATAAGTCGCGTCAGTGGCCACAGGCAGTTCCTTCCTATTTTATGTGGCCTTCCACTGGCCGCGGTCGGTTGTTGTCATCAACTGAGACAAAGACGAACTTTCCAGATGCGCAGAGGCAATAGCTGGAATGATAACGCTCCCGCCGATGAGCCTCCGCAGTGATGATCATGGAGGTGCGGCCAACCTCGACCAAGTCGACGTAGATCGACAATTCGTCGCCACATACCAGTCCGACCGGGAAATGCAGATCGTTGGCGGCAACGACAATCGCTCGGCCCGCACAGTGGCGGGCGGCCAGCGACGCGGCCCCAAGCGCCATCTGCCCGATGATCCAGCCAGCGAACGCGCCGCCATAGGGATTCATGTCGCCGGGCATCACCGTTGCCCGGAGAATGGGGACCCGTTCGTGCATGGGAACCTCGGATGTCATGCGAGAAGGCCGAGCGGCCGCTCGACCAGTTCGCGCAGGGCCGCCATCAACCGTGCACCGTCAGCACCGTCAATGGCGCGATGATCGAAGCTGCCGGTCGCCGACATCACGGTCGCAACGCCAAGGCTGTCGTCCGGCATGACCCAGGGACGTCGCTCGCCAGCGCCGATCGCGAGGATCATGCCCTGGGGCGGGTTGATTACCGCCTCAAACTGCTTGATCCCCATCATGCCCATGTTGGAGATGGACGCCGTGCCGCCCTGATATTCCTCGGGCGCCAGCTTGCCTGACTTGGCGCGGTCCGCCAACCCTTTCATTTCCGTGGAAATGGCGGAGATGCTCTTGGCATCGGCATTGGTCACGATCGGCGTGATGAGCCCCGCCGGGATCGACACCGCTACCGAGATGTCCGCCCGCGCGAACTGTAGCATCTGGTCGCCCGCGAAGCTCACATTGCATTCCGGCACCGCGACCAGCGACAGCGCGAGCGCCTTGATCAACAGATCGTTGACGCTGAGCTTTACGCCGCGCGGGGCCAGCGAGTCGTTCAGTTCGCCGCGCAGCTTGAGGAGCGCATCCAGCCGGATGTCCACCGTCAGATATATGTGCGGAACCTGTTGCTTGCTTTCGGTCAGGCGGCGCGCGATCGTCTTGCGCATACCCGACAGCTTGACCAGTTCGTGCGGCGTCGGATGACCAACGTCGACGGGCACGGGCGCGGGTGCAACCGTGGCGCTCACTGTGGTGGCGCTCTGCGCAGCGGCGGCCCTTGGCGTAATCGTCGCCGGGGTGCCGTCCAGGTCAGCTTTCACGATCCGGCCATTCGGACCGCTACCGACGACCGCGGACAGGTCGATGTTCTGCGCAGCGGCGAGTCGCCGCGCAAGCGGGCTCGCCCTCAGCCGCGCATCGCCGTTCAGCTTGGCCGCCATAGGCACTGCCGGAGCTGGCGCGGCCTTCTGCTCAACGGGCGCGGCGGCCTGCTGAGGCGGCGTGGCGGGCGCCGCCTCCGCCTTGACGGGAGCCGGAGCAGCGGCCTCCCCCACCTCGCCCGCCATACGCGCAATGACAGTGCCGACCTTCACATTCTCCGTCCCAGCCGGAACGAGCAGTTCGGCGACCACCCCTTCATCGACGGCTTCAAACTCCATGGTGGCCTTGTCGGTTTCGATTTCGGCAAGCAGGTCGCCGGACGACACGCTGTCGCCAGCTTTCACCAGCCATTTCGCAAGCGTCCCTTCCTCCATGGTCGGGGAAAGCGCCGGCATCCTGATCTCGATTGTCATTTTCGGCCTCATGCGAGCGAGGAGCAATGGCAAGCCTCTTGCCGTTTCCCGGCGGCGCGGGTCAAGCGCAACCGGACGGGAACTTGCCACTGGGACGAAATTCGCGCAGGCTCCCACCAAACAGGCAAATGGAGGGGTTCGGTGCGGACCTATCTGGTGGTTATTGACGAAACCCGCGAGGCGGAGACCGCGCTGATCTTCGCCGCGCGTCGTGCCGCCAAGACGGGCGGCGCGATTCACATCCTCGCGCTCGCCCCGAAACCCGAATTCGTCCAGTGGGGCGGCGTGCAGGCCACGATGGAGGCCGAGGCCCGCGACCGCACCGAGGCGCTCGTGACCAGCGCCGCCGGGCGTCTGGTGCACGAGGCCGGTATCCAGCCAACGATCACGGTCCGGGTCGGCGACTCGATCGCGGCGGTGCGGGCATTTCTGAACGACAGCACGGATATTGCGGCTCTGGTGCTCGGCGCTGCCCCCAAAGGCGCGCCCGGCCCCCTGGTCGCGCATTTTGCTGGGCACGACGCGGGAACCCTGCCCTGCCCGGTCATGGTCATTCCGGGCGGGCTGGACCGGGACGCGATCGAGCGGCTCAGCTAGCCTTTCGGGAGGCAGCGAGCGCCGCCAATGCGCGTTCCCGCCCGTCGCGATGGCCGATGAGCGGCGCTGGATAGGTTTCAGGCCGACAGCCATGGCCCTCAGGGTCGTGAATCACCGGATCGCTCAGCCCGGACAGCTCCGGCACCCAGCGGCGGATATAGTCGCCGGCGTCGAATTTCTCCGACTGCGAGAGCGGTGCCATGATCCGCACAAACATGTTGGAGTCAACGCCCGTACCCGCCGTCCACTGCCAGTTCACGCTGTTATTGCCGTAATCCGCGTCGACCAGCGTATCCCAGAACCAGCGTTCGCCCTCGCGCCAGTCGATCAGCAGATGCTTGATGAGGAAGCTGGCCGCGATCATCCGCACCCGGTTGTGCATCCAGCCCGTCGCCCAGAGCTGGCGCATCCCGGCATCGACAATGGGATAGCCCGTAAGGCCCCGCTGCCAGGCCTTGAGGTCGGCGCGCGCGTCCCCGCCCGTGCGCCACGCGAGCCCATCCATGCCGTCCCGGCCATTGACCGCGCCATAATCGGGCCGCGCGAGAATGACGTTCTGGGCATAGTCGCGCCAGACCAGTTCCCGCAGGAAAGCCGCAACGTCGGCGCCGCGACCGCCTACGCCGTGCCAGACCTGCGCCGGAGATACCTCGCCAAAATGCAGATGCGGCGACAGGCGGGACGTGCCCTCCTGCGAGGGGAGATTGCGTGTGGCGTCATAGCCCGCAAACCGATCGGCCAGCGCATCGAGTCGCGCCTGCCCGCCAGCCTCGCCCGGAGTCCAGTCCCCGCAGAAGCCGTGCGCCCAATCGGGTCCGGTCGGCAGCAGGCGCCAGCTTTCCAGCGGGTCACTGTCGGGCCAAAGCGCGGGTGCGGCAATCCCAGAAGGCGCGCGTTCCGGCCTGCCCGGTGGCATATGCGCCATCAACGCCCTCCAGAACGGCGTAAAAATCTTGTAGGGGCCACCGCCCCCGGTCGTCAGGCAACCGGGTGGCAGCAGATAATTGCCGTCGTGACAGATCAATTCGAGCCTTTTCGAAATGGCGCGCTCGGCGTTGCGCCACCAGGGCTCGTAGTGGCGGAGGCAATGCACCCGCGCCGCACCTGTCTCCCCGGTGAGCCTGACCAGCACATCCTCGCTCCGCCCCCGACGAAGGATCAGGCGCGAGCCCATGGCCCGCAGCGCCTTGTCCAGCGCAGTGAGGCTATGGTGGAGCCACCAGCGGCTCGCACCGCCCATGGCGCGATGCTTGGCCGTCTCGTCGTCGAGAATATAGACCGGAATGACCGGCCCCTCTGCGGCGGCAACCCTCAGCGCGGCCTGATCGGCCAGGCGCAGGTCCCTCCGGAACCAGACGATCGTAGGCTCAGCGCCCACCGCCGAACGTTCTAGAGCTCAGGCCCGCTGCCCGCCGAGCCAGCATTGGCCGCGTCCGTCTCCTCGCGCGCGCTCACCGTCCAGCTCTGCCCCTCACCCACCAGCTTTTGGAGATCCGCGACCTTGCCTGCCGTCGCCTTCTCGGTCTGCGCGGCAACGTCTGCTTCGAAACTGGGTGCAGGGTCGTCGTAGATCACGCCAAGCGCCATCGGGAAGGCACCGAACGGCATCTCGACCAGCATGTGGGCCACTGAGCGGTTGGTCGTGTCATGCACGATCACGCCTGCGGCCGCCCAGTCGCCGCCAGCGATATCGACAACCTTCAGCGTCAGCCGCTCGCGGTCGAGCGCGATGCCCTTCACGCCGCCTGTTTTCTCGGACCCGAACAGCATCGGCTTCCCATGCTCAAGCCAGAGCTGTCGATCCTCCGCCCCCTTGGGCGCAGCGAAATCGTTGAACACGTCCTTGTTGTAGACGATGCAGTTCTGGAAAATCTCGACGAACGCCGCGCCTTTATGGGCATGCGCCGCTTTCAGCACATCGGGCAGGTTTTTGGACACATCGAAGCCGCGCGCCACGAACCGCGCACCCGATCCCAGCGCAAAGGCAGCAGGCTTGGCGGGATGATCGACCGAACCATAAGGCGTCGAGGGCGAGCGCGTGCCTTCCCGGCTGGTTGGCGAATACTGCCCCTTGGTGAGCCCGTAAATCTCGTTGTTGAACAGCAGCACCTGGCAATCGAGGTTGCGCCTCAGGAGGTGCATCATGTGGTTGCCGCCGATCGACAGGCCATCGCCATCACCAGTGATGAGCCAGACATCAAGGGCGGGGTTGGCGAGCTTGACGCCCGTCGCCACCGCCGGCGCGCGGCCGTGGATGGTGTGGAAGCCGTAGCTCTCCACATAGTAAGGAAAGCGCGACGAGCAGCCGATGCCGGAGATGAACACGGTATTGGCCGGGTCCGCCTCGATCTCGACGAGCGTGCGCTGCACGGCTTTGAGGATCGCATAGTCGCCGCAACCGGGGCACCAGCGGACCTCCTGATCGGTCTCCCAATCCTTGATGGTGCGCTTGGCGCCGAATTCCTTGGGACTGGTCATCTCGTTCATGACAGCATTCCTGCAATGGCCGCCTCGATCTCCGCGATGCGGAAGGGCTGACCGCTGGTCTTATTGAGTGGACGGGCATCGACGAGAAACTGATCGCGCAGCACCGTCTTCAACTGTCCGGTGTTCATCTCCGGCACCAGAATTTTCTCATAGCCCTTCAGCAACTCGCCGAGATTCTCCGGCATCGGCCAGATGTGGCGGATGTGGATGTGGGCCACGTCCAGGCCCTTGGCGCGCGCGCGCCGGACGGCCTGATGGATCGGGCCATAGGTCGAGCCCCAGCCGACCACGACGAGCCTGCCCGTCTCCTCGCCAAGCTCCACCGCCTGTCGCACGCCCTTGGTCACGCCGAGAATCTTGTCACGCCTTATCTCGGTCATCGCCTGATGATTGGCCGGCGCATAGTTGATGTGGCCGGTGCCGACTTCCTTCTCGATCCCGCCGATGCGGTGCATCAGGCCAGGCGTCCCCGGCTTGATCCAGGGGCGCGCCAGCTTCTCGTCGCGCGCATAGGGACGCAGGCCGTCCGGCTGCGCATCAGTCAGGAAGCGGGCCGTAAAGGGCACATAGCCGGCCATGTCCGGCACCTTCCAAGGCTCAGCCGCATTGGCGAGATAACCGTCGGTCAGCAGCATCACCGGGGTCATGAACTCCACCGCGATCCGGCACGCCTCAATCGCGCAGTCGAAACAGTCCGCCGCCGAGCGCGCCGCGATGACCGGCATCGGCGCATCGCCGTTGCGGCCATAGACCGCCTGATAAAGATCCGACTGCTCGGTCTTGGTCGGCAAGCCGGTGGACGGTCCCCCGCGCTGCGAATTGACGATGACCAGCGGCAGCTCGGTCATGATCGCAAGGCCCATCGCCTCGCCCTTGAGCGCGATACCCGGTCCCGACGAGGACGTGACGCCGAGCGACCCGGCGTAGGAGGCACCGATGGCAGAGGCGATCGCGGCAATCTCGTCCTCGGCCTGGAACGTGGTGACGCCGTATTCCTTGAGCCGGGAAAGGTGGTGCAGGATCGCGCTCGCAGGTGTGATCGGATAGCCGCCGAACATCATCGACAAACCCGCGAGCTGCGCGCCCGCCACCAGTCCAAGCGCAATCCCCTCGGCGCCGGTGATGGTGCGATAGAGGCCGCCGGGCGCTGGCGCCGGCGCGACATGCACCTGTCGAAGCGGCGCGGACACTTCCATCGTCTCGCCATGCGCGTGCCCGGCGTTGAGCGCGGCGATATTCGCATCGGCCAGCACGGAATTCTTCGCAAACTTGGCCTTCAGCCAGTCAACAATGGGCTTGCGGTTGCGATCGAACATCCAGAGCGCCAGCCCCAGCGTCCACATATTCTTGCAGCGCAGCGCCTCCTTGTTGCCCAGGCCGAAGGGCTTGACGCTCTCCAGCGTCAGCGCGCTTATATCGAGCGACAGAAGCTGCCATTTGGCAAGGCTACCGTCCTCCAGCGGATTGGCGACATATTTCGCCTTGGCAAGGTTGCGCTCGGTGAATTCACCCGCATCGGCGATAATAAGTCCGCCGGGCTTAAGATCGGGGACGTTGGTCTTGAGCGCGGCCGGGTTCATCGCGACGAGCACATCAGGCGCATCGCCCGCCGTCGTGATGTCGGTCGATCCGAAATTGATCTGAAAGGCCGAAACACCGAACAGTGTGCCCTGCGGCGCGCGGATCTCCGCCGGAAAGTCGGGAAAGGTCGCCAGATCGTTGCCAGCGAGCGCGGTAGAAAGCGTGAACTGCCCCCCCGTCAGCTGCATACCGTCGCCGCTGTCACCCGCAAAGCGGACCACGACCGCTTCGGGCGCGTCCTCGGTCATCGGTTTTTCCTGCGCAATCGTCGCCATCTGTTGTCCCGGCCTATGTATCCGCCCCTCACCTAGGGCCTTCCCTTCCGGCTTTCAAAAAAGAAATGCTTTGCGTCAATGTTGTTCGGGAACGGACTGACGCGCCGCCTTTCCCTTGCTCTTATTGGCCGGTGGTCTGTAGAGGGGCCGTGTCCCGTCCCTCGAGCACAGCGATCATGACGAACGCCAAACCCACGCTCTATCGCCCCTGCGTAGGCATCATGCTGGTGAATCGCACCGGCCATGTCTTCGTCGGTCAGCGAATCGACAGCAAGGAAGGCGATGCCTGGCAGATGCCGCAGGGGGGCATCGACGATGGCGAGGATGCCGAGGCAGCAGCATTGCGCGAACTGGGCGAGGAAACCGGCCTTGCCCCCGACCATGTGGCCATGATCGCCCGCTCGAAGGAAGAACATTTCTACGACCTGCCCGACGAGCTGATGGGGCGCCTGTGGGGCGGCAGATATCGCGGCCAGAGGCAAAGCTGGTTCCTGGCGCGCTTTCTCGCTGAGGATGACGCGATCAACCTCGCGACGCCCGAACCGGAATTCGATGCATGGCGCTGGGTCGTGCCAGAGATGCTCCCCGAGCTCATCGTGCCTTTCAAAAAGAAAATCTACCGCGCGCTGGTGACGGAATTTGCCGATCTGATCTGATCGCGGCGCAGGCAAACATGGTTTACGCGATGTTCAAAGGGGCTATGCGGGTCTAGGCTCAGGGTCCCTTTGACGATGCGGACCGGCGCGATGACAAGGACAGTCGCAAGGCTCTTCACGATCAAGAGCAAGTTCGAGGCGTTCCTCGTGATCTACGCGCTCGCGCTCGGCGCGACCGAACGCGGCATCGTCTATCTCGATCAGTATCCGGGTATCGGCGGCCAGCTTCTTGCACTGGCATGCACGGGTTCTGTGTTTCTCGCGGGCGGCCTGATGCTCGACGCCGTGGAGATACGCGAAAGCCTCGGATCCTCCTATTGAACCGATAGTGTCGGTTCCCGATCGCTGCTATCGCGAGGCGACCAGCGAAAGGTGACTGTCGATCGGTTCGAGCGATACGGAAACGACGCCCGGCAGCGACTCGATGGTCTCACCCACATCCATGTCGAGCCGGAACGTCCGCCCCAGCCTGATGCGCGCAGCCGAGCCGTCGGCCATCGGCATCAGCAGCACGACCTCGCCGCGTCCGCCGCAGACACCGGACAGCAACTGAATGAGACGGGCGGGCGCTTCCGCATGGACCAGCGTCACGGTCAGCCGCATCCGGCTGTTCTCGCCGATAGAATCGAGCGCCTGAACGCCCCGGATGGTCACACGCGGCGTGTCCTCCTCGCCCACCCTGTCGAGCTCAACCGACAGGAGGGCGCACGCGCCCGACTCGGCGAGCCTGGCCAGCAGCTTGCAGCCGTCCTCCTCAAAGCAGCTCGTCTGAAACTGGCCGCTCTGGTCCGACAGGGTCGCCTGCACGTAGCGGTTACCGCGCTTGGTGTCGCGCCAGCGCACCGATTCAACGAGAGCGGCCATGCTGGCCATCGTCGTGGAGGCGGGTGTGACGATCGGATCGCAAATCTCGCCATAGGTGCGCGTGCGCCGCGCCCGTGCGATCTGACGATAGCGGTCGACGGGGTGGGCTGAGAAATAGAAACCGAAGGATTCGCGTTCCTGCGTCATGCGCTCCGATGCTGACCAGCTCGCATCCGGCGGAACGGCGATGTCGCTCCGCGCCATGTCCACCTCACCGAACAGCCCGCCCTGCCCGCTGTCACGCTCCTCCGACGCCTTGGCAGCCACCGCGAGAAGCGTCTCGGCTGCGGCGAAGGCGCCTGCGCGCGGAACACCCAGCGAGTCGAATGCACCGGCGGCGGCCAGGCTCTCGACCTGTCGCCGGTTGAGGAGGCGGGGCTCGATACGCCCCGCCAGATCGTCGAGATCGCGGAACGGGCCGCGTGCGCGCCGCTCCTCGACGAGCAGTTCCATCGCCTTCTCGCCCACGCCCTTCAGCCCGCCCAGCGCATAGCGGACGGCAAACCCCTCCTCATTCGGCTCCACGCTGAAGTCGGCCTCACTCAGATTGATGTCCGGCGCCAGGCAGACGACGCCAAGCCGGCGCATGTCGTCGACGAACACAGAAAGCTTGTCGGTCTGGTGGATGTCGAACGCCATCGAAGCGGCGAAGAACTCGGCGGGGAAATGGGCTTTCAGCCACGCCGTCTGATAGGACAGCAGCGCATAGGCGGCCGCATGGCTCTTGTTGAAGCCATAGCCCGCGAACTTGTCGATCAAGTCGAACAGCTCGTTGGCCTTGGCGGCGGGGATGGCGTTGTGAGTGGCGCAGCCCTCGACAAAGATGGCGCGCTGCTGGTCCATCTCGGCCTGTATCTTCTTGCCCATGGCCCGGCGGAGCAGGTCGGCGCCGCCCAGCGAATAACCCGCCAGAATCTGCGCGGCCTGCATCACCTGTTCCTGATAGACGAAAATCCCATAGGTTTCGTTCAGGATCGGTTCGAGCAGCGGGTGGGGATAGTCGATCGCCTCCTGCCCGTTCTTGCGGCGGCCGAAGAGCGGAATGTTGTCCATCGGCCCCGGTCGGTAGAGGGACACGAGCGCGATGATGTCGCCGAAATTGGTCGGGCGCACCGCCGCGAGGGTCTTCCTCATCCCTTCCGATTCCAGCTGGAAGACACCGACCGTGTCGCCGCGCTGCATGAGGGCGTAGACGGCCGGGTCGTCCCATTCGAGCCGGTCGAGGTCAACGGTGACGCCGCGGCCCGCGAGCAGTTCAACCCCGCGCCGCAATACCGAGAGCGTCTTGAGCCCGAGAAAGTCGAATTTGACGAGGCCCGCCGCCTCGACATATTTCATGTCGAACTGGGTCACGGGCATGTCCGAACGCGGATCGCGGTAGAGCGGCACCAGCTGCGACAGCGGCCGGTCGCCGATCACCACGCCGGCCGCATGGGTCGAGCTGTGACGCGGCAGGCCTTCCAGCTTCATCGCATAGTCGACCAGACGACGTACCTGCCCGTCGCCCTTATATTCCGCCACGAACTCCGGCGAACCGTTCATCGTGCGCTCGAGCGTCCAGGGATCGGTCGGATGGTTGGGGACCATCTTGGCGAGCCGATCGACATGGCCGTAGCTCATCTGGAGCACGCGGCCTGTATCCTTGAGGACAGCCCGCGCCTTCAGCTTACCGAAAGTGATGATCTGCGCGACATGATCGCGGCCATATTTCTCCTGCACATAACGGATCACCTCGCCGCGCCGCGTTTCGCAGAAGTCGATGTCGAAGTCCGGCATCGACACGCGCTCGGGATTGAGGAACCGCTCGAACAGCAGGCCAAGCTTCAGCGGATCAAGGTCTGTGATGGTAAGCGCCCAGGCCACGACCGAACCAGCGCCCGAACCACGGCCCGGCCCGACAGGTATGCCCTGCCCCTTCGCCCACTGGATGAAGTCGGCGACGATCAGGAAATAGCCCGGAAAGCCCATCTGGATGATGATCCCGACTTCGAAGTCGAGGCGCTCAAGATAGGGTGCGCGCTCCGCTTCGTCGGCAATCCCCGCCGCCGCCAACCGTCCCTCCAGTCCCTGCGCCGCAAGGTCGCGCAGCATCTGCGCCTCTCCCTCCCGATCGCCCGCCAGACTGGGCAGGATGGGTTTGCGCTTGGGCGCCGCAACCGCGCATCGCTGCGCGACAATGGCGGTATTGGCGAGGGCCTCCGGCAGATCCTCGAACAGCCGCGCCATGTCCTGCGCCGACTTCATCCAGCTTTCCGGCGAACTCCGGGCTCTCTCGTCGCTGTCGACATAGGCGCTGTTGGCGATGCACAGCATCACGTCATGCGCCCGGTGGAAATCGGCATCGGCATAGGCGGCAGGATTGGTCGCGACGATGGGCAGGTCGCGGTCGAACGCCAAATCGAGGAGTGCTTCCTCCGCCGCCTCTTCACTGGCATCGCCGCGCCGGGCGATCTCGACATAAAGCCGGTCAGCAAACAGATCCTGCAACCGGGCGAGATAGGCGATGGCCGCATTGGCCTGCCCCTCGGCCAGGAGGCGGACAAGCGCGCCCTCGCCCGCGCCGGTGAGGCAGATGAGGCCGTCCGCGCGCCCTTCAAGCGCCGCGAGCGGCACGTGGGGCGGGTCCTGCTCGGGCCGGTCGAGGTGGGCCATGGACACAAGCGCGCAGAGATTGTCGTATCCGGCTTCGTCCTTGGCGAGCAGAGCCAGCCAGTCGATGCCCTCTCCCGCGCCGATGTCGTCGGGGCGGGCCACGGCGAGAAGCGTGCCGACGATGGGCTGCACGCCCTCGCCACGACAGGCATCGCAGAACGGCATGGCGGCATAAAGACCGTTGCGGTCAACCAGAGCGGCGGCGGGGAAGCCCAGCGCCTTCGCCCGCTTGGCGATGGCCTTGGGCTCGATCGCACCCTCCAGCATCGTGTAGCAGGAGAATATGCGGAGCGGAACGAAGGGCGCGGGTGTCATGGGGGGATGATAGGCGCGATAGGCGGGACGGCAACCGGACCAGCCGGTTTTCCACAGCTATTCGAGGCGGCCCTCGTGCAGGCGCACGACCCTGTCCATGCGCGCCGCGAGGCGCTCGTTGTGGGTCGCGATCAGCGCAGACGAGCCTTCGCCGCGCACGAGCCCGACAAATTCCGCAAACACGAGATCGGCCGTATGCTCGTCGAGATTGCCGGTGGGCTCGTCCGCCAGCACCAGCGCCGGTCGGTTGGCGAGGGCGCGGGCAACCGCCACCCGCTGCTGTTCACCGCCGGAGAGTCGGCTCGGGCGGTGGTCGAGCCGCTGGGCAAGGCCAAGCGCCGCCAGCAGGCTGCGTGCCCGCTCGCGCGCCTCACCTTCCGTGCGCCCCAGGATCAATTGCGGGAGCATGACATTCTCAAGCGCCGTGAAGTCGGGCAGGAGATGATGGAACTGATAAACGAAGCCCAGTGACTCGCGGCGGACCTTTGTGCGCCCGTCGCTATTCATCGACCCGGCATCCGCGCCCGCGAGCCGTATTGTCCCGCCAAAGCCCCCCTCAAGCAGTCCCACCGCCTGAAGCAGCGTCGACTTGCCCGTGCCCGACGGGCCTAGAAGACCGACCACCTGCCCCGCCGCCACCGAAAGGTCGACGCCGCGCAGCACGGCGATTTCCACACCGCCCTGGTGAAAGCTGCGGGTGAGCCCGGTCACTTCGAGCACCGGCTCACTCATAGCGCAGCACCTCGACCGGGTCGGTGTTGGCGGCCTTGAATGCCGGATAGAGCGTCGCGATGAAACTGAACGCAATCGCCATCAGGCAGATGCCCGCTATCTCGAACGGATCGGGCTTGGACGGTAGCTCGGTGAGGAAGCGGATCGACGGATCCCATATCTGCTGGCCGGAGAGGAACTGCACCCCCTCCAGCAGCGCCTCGCGGAAATGAAGAATGAGCGCGCCGAGCGCCAGTCCGGCCCCCGTGCCGACCGTCGCGATCGACAGGCCGACCGTGACGAATATGCGCAGCAGGCTGGACCGGGTCGCGCCCATGGTGCGCAGTATCGCGATGTCGCGGGTCTTCGCCCGAACCAGCATGATGAGCGAGGACAGGATGTTGAACACCGCCACCAGAATGATGAGCGACAGAATGACGAAGGATACCGTCCGGTCGACCTGCAACGCCTCGAACAGGCTGGCGTTCATCTGCCGCCAGTCCACCAGAACGGCCCGGTTGGCGAGCGCGCTGCCGAGCGGTCCAAGGATCGTGCCGACCCTGTCGGGATCCTCGACCTTCACCTCGATCATGCCGACCTTGTCGCCCATCAACAGGAGACGCTGCGCATCGGCCATCGGCAGGATGACGAAGGCTTTGTCATAGTCGTAAACGCCGATTTCGAAGATCGCGCCGACCTCATAAGGCAGCTGGCGCGGCACCGTGCCGAAGGGCGTGGAGCGCCCGGCGGGGTTGAGGATGCTGATCGTCGAGCCGACCGACACGCCCAGGTTTTCGGCCATGCGCGAGCCGATGGCGACTCGCCCGCTGCCTGACGTCACCGCCAGGAGATCGCCCGCAACCACATGGGCCTTCAGCGACGGGCTGGAGCGGATCTCCGCGACCTCCATGCCGCGCACCAGCGCCGCCTCGACACGCCCTTCGTGGATGGCGAGGAGGGGCTGCTCGATGAGAGGCGAGGCAGAGACGACACCCGGCGTCGCGCGCGCGCGCGCCGCGATGTCACGCCAGCCATCGAGGCGCCCGTCATAGCCCTGGATCACCGCGTGGCCGTTGAGGCCGACAATCTTGTCGAAAAGTTCGGCGCGAAAGCCGTTCATCACGCTCATCACGACGATGAGCGCGGCCACGCCCAGCATGACAGCGGCAAGGCTGATGGCGGCCACAAGAAAGATGAACCCTTCGCCCCGCCCGGGCAGGAGATAGCGGCGCGCCACCATCCATTCATAACGCGACAGGATCATGATGGGCGGGGAAGCATGATTGGCATGGGAGGGATGGTCCTATGCGGGCGCGCCAACGCTGGCAAGTGTCGTAGCTGGAAGGCCGAGGCATGGCATTGTTGCGAAATTCACACAGGCTGAAGCGCAAATGAACGAAAGCGCGCAAAGGGTGGTGACAGCGCGATACCGGTCGCCTAGCCATAGCCATGGACACAGCTTCGCAATGGGCCGTGGTTCAGGGAGATCGTGATCCGCAAAGACACTTGAGGGGGCTCGGTGCATGCGGACCCGATGACCGGGGGTGACGCTCAGCCGTCGATAGGGCGCTCGAATCAGGGGTTCGGGCGCCCCTATTTTTTCCAATCTGAAGCATTGAAACTTCGTGGGCCATTCCCACCTGAAGCGTGCCGGTCGCCGTCGTCGGGGCCGGAGGGAGCGGGCGCCAATCGGGCCTGTTTCCCCTTTTCAACACGACCTTATTTGCTCATTGGAGGAATTCGATATGCGTGGATTTGATCTGACCCCCTATCGTCGCAGCACCGTCGGCTTCGATCGTCTGTTCGACCTGATCGAGAATAGTGCGCGTCTGCAGCAAACGGACAACTACCCGCCGTTCAACATCGAACGGCTCAGCGAGGATCGCTATCGCGTGACGCTCGCTGTCGCCGGGTTCAGACCCGAGGAAATCGACATCACCGCCCAGCAGAATCTTTTGCTGGTGTCCGGCAAGAAGGACGAGCAGTCCGCCGAGTCGCGCGGGCATTACGTCCATCTGGGCATTGCCAATCGCAGCTTTGAGCGCCGCTTTGAACTCGCGGATTTTGTGCGGGTCGAGGACGCGCAGCTTGCCGACGGGCTCCTCAGCGTCGAGCTTGTGCGCGAAGTGCCGGACGCAATGAAGCCGCGCAAGATCGCCATCAACGGCAAGGGCGCGGTGGTCGACCTCGCGAGCGACGGCAAGAACGCGGCCTGACACCGGCAGCCGCACAGCTTTTTTTTGAGAAGAGGGCGTCGGAGCGATCCGGCGCCCCTTTTTATGTCCGTTCAGTTAATCCTTCGTCCACCGGACAGTGTAATCTTTCGTCCATCGACCTGTGGAAGACCGACGGTTCATGGGAAGCGAACCAGCCACGATTGCGGTCGATGCCACGTCCTGCCGCCGCCGGGTTGGGCGCGCCGCGATCTCCCTGCCCTGCGCGGCGATTCTGGTGGACGGTAAAGTTCCCTGCACGATCGAGGAGATCTCTCTCGACGGCGCCCGTATCCGCATCAGCCATCCGCTTGACCCTGGCCGCACCCTCTGGCTCAAGCTTGATGCCTATGAGGTTTTCGCGACGACAATATGGGGCAAGAAGCACAGCTATGGCATAGAGTTCGATGACCCGCTGCCCAAGGTCGTTCTTCTGCAAATCCAGGGACATGCCGTCAATCTGAAGCACTATGAAATGGCCCTGAGCGAACGGGCGGCAAAAAACTGGGTGATGGGCGGCGCGGCCAGGCCGTCCAGGTCACCGCTGATCAGGATGCTGGATGTTCTCGGGCCAAAGACCCGCCACGATTTCGCGCCCTGTATTCCATGCGAAATTGGGGAGCCATGCCCCGTCCATTGCGGGCACAAGCAATTTCGCAGATACAGGAAAGCCTATCGAACCCGCGCGGCCCGCTATTTCACGCTTGCGGCGATTGTGGGCATTATAGTCGGGGTGGCCAGCAGCTATTTTACCTGAGCGACGGCCGCACGGCTATTCCATCGCGTCGGCGATATCCTCAAGCGACTCGCGGTCGGTGATGGTCAGACCGCCATGCTCCACATTGACGATGCCGTCCTGTTGCCAGAGCGAAAGCTGCCGGTTGATATTTTCGCGACTGATGCCGGCGAACAGGCTGAGCTCGGTCTGAGACAGGCGGATAGCCGCGCGCGCCCCACCGCCGTCCCCCGCAAGACGCAGCAGGAAGCGTGCGAGGCGAGGACCGGCGGCATAGGCGCGGTCCGTCTCGATCGTCTGGTTGGTCTTGCGCAACCGCGCGGCCAGTTCGCGCAGAAGCCGCAAGGCGATGCGGGGATGAGTCGAGAGCACCGCCTCGAACACCGACCGGGAAAGCGTCAGATAGCGAAGCGGCCCCATCGCGACCACGCTCGCGGTGCGGGTGCCCCGGTCAAGCAGGGCGATTTCGCCAAGAACGCTGCCCGGCCCGGCATATTCCAGCACAATCTCCCGGCCGTTGGCGGAATAGACGGTGACGCGCGCCTGCCCCTCGATAAGGATGACGAGCGAATCGCCCTCATCGCCCTGACGGATGATCGCTTCGCCCTTCTTCGCCTTGCTCTCCCGCGCCTGGCGGAGAAGTTCGCCCAGTTCCTCGGGCTCCAGCGCCTTAAGCAGGCTGTGCTCGGGCAATTGTTCGACAAGCGCGCTGTCCATCCCGATCCCCCGAACGGCTTCCGTCACCAATGAAGCCCGAGTCGTAGGGTTATGCGCCGCGTCAGACAAGCCGGCTTTGCTTGACGGCGGCGGCGATGAAGCTGGCGAACAGCGGATGCGGCTCGAACGGCCGGGATTTGAGCTCCGGATGGAACTGCACACCCACGAACCAGCTATGGTCCGGCCTTTCGACGATTTCGGGAAGGGTTCCGTCCGGCGACATGCCGGAAAAGATCAGCCCGCCCGCCTCCAGCGCCTCGCGATAGCCGCCGTTGACCTCATAGCGATGACGATGGCGCTCGCTGATCGAATCGGTGCCATAGATCGCTCCGACCATGCTGTTACCGGCGAGCTTGGCAGGATAGGCGCCAAGACGCATGGTGCCGCCGAGGTCGCCTTCAGCATCGCGCGTTTGCAGGCCCTGCTCGCTCATCCACTCGGTGATGAGGCCAACAACCGGCTCGTCGGTGGGGCCAAATTCGGTCGTCCAGGCGCTGTCGATACCGGCCAGATTGCGCGCACCCTCGATGCAGGCCATCTGCATGCCGAGACAGATGCCGAAGAACGGCACATTGCGTTCGCGGGCGAAGCGGACGGAGGCGATCTTGCCTTCCGATCCGCGCACGCCGAAACCGCCGGGCACGAGAATACCGTGCATCGGCTCCAGCCGCGCCGCAATGGCGCCATCGGCTTCCTGCTCGAACAGTTCGGCGTCCAGCCAGCGCACATGCACCTTGACGCGGTTCGCGAGGCCGCCGTGCATCAGCGCCTCGTGCAGGGACTTGTAGGCGTCCGGCAGGCCGACATATTTGCCGACGACGCCGATGGTCACCTCGCCCTCGGGATTGTCATGCCGGTCCATGATGTCGAACCAGAGCGACAAATCGGGCGCTGGCGCGCCTTCTATGCCGAAGGCGCGCAGCACTTCCTCGTCCAGCCCCTCGGCGTGATACTGGGCGGGCACGGAATAAATATTGCGCGCGTCGAGCGCCGGGATCACGGCTTCCTTGCGGACATTGCAGAACAGCGCGATCTTGGCCCGCTCCGTCTCCGGCAGCGGATGCTCGCAGCGGCACAGCAGGATATCGGGCTGGATGCCGAGGCTGGTAAGCTCACGGACGCTATGCTGGGTCGGCTTGGTCTTAAGCTCCCCGGCCGCAGCGATATACGGCACCAGCGTCACATGCACGAAGATTGAGCGGCCCTGCCCCAGTTCATTATGGAGCTGGCGGATAGCCTCCATGAAGGGCAGGCTTTCGATGTCGCCGACCGTCCCGCCGATCTCGCACAGCACGAAATCGACATCGTCCGTTTCGGTAAGGGCGAACGCCTTGATCTCGTCGGTAACGTGCGGGATCACCTGCACCGTCGCGCCGAGATAGTCGCCGCGCCGTTCCCGGCTGATGATCGTCTGATAGACGCGGCCTTGCGTCACATTGTCGGATCTGCGCGTGGGAACGCCGGTGAACCGCTCATAGTGGCCGAGGTCGAGGTCGGTCTCCGCCCCATCGTCGGTCACATAGACTTCGCCATGCTGATAAGGCGACATCGTACCCGGATCGACGTTGAGATAGGGGTCGAATTTGCGGATACGCACCCGGTATCCGCGCGCCTGGAGGAGCGCGGCGAGGCTGGCCGCCATGAGCCCCTTGCCAAGAGACGAAACCACGCCGCCGGTGATGAAAATGAACCGCGCCATGGGAGTGGAGGCTTACCCTCAACATTGACCCGAGCGCAAGGCAGGCAGCGCCGGGATCAGCCAAAAATCCGTGGATGGAAAGGGTCGCGGGTCAGCGCGCCAGAGGGACCGTGCTGTTGCCCGCTGCCCCGGCCTTGCTGGCGGCACCAGCAAGCGGATCGTCGCCAGCTGGCACCTCAGCGGGTTGGCTTGGCGCGCTTGCCGGCGCCATCTCGTTCACCAGCGAGGTATCGACCGTGGTGTCGCGATGCCGGGTCGCCGCAAGAAAGGCGAGAACGACGCTCAACAGGACAAAGATGCTCGCCAGCACAGTCGTCGCCCGGGTGAGGAAGTCGGCCGCGCCGCGTGCCGACATAAAGCCGGTCGGGCTGCCGCCCATGCCGAGCCCCCCGCCCTCCGACCGTTGCATCAGGATCACGGTGACAAGGGCCGCAGCGACAATCGCCTGAACCACAAGGACGAAGGTGAAAAGCATCTCTAAAGCTATCCGATCGAATGAATGAGAGGCGCCTTAGGCCCGAATCCGCGCGAACTCAACCGGCCGCCGCCATGATGGGGCCGAACTTGGCGAGGCTGAGGCTGGCCCCGCCGACGAGGGCGCCATCCACATCCGCCAGCGCCATGATGGCTGCGGCATTCTCACCGTTAACCGACCCGCCATAAAGAATGCGCATCCGGTCCGCCTGCGCGCCGATGCGCGTCGCAAGAGCCTTGCGCAGCGCCGCGTGCATGGCCTGAATGGCTTCGACTGTCGGAGTCCGGCCAGTGCCGATGGCCCATATCGGCTCATAGGCGATCGCAAGCCAGTCGGCCGATGCGCCATCGGGCAGGGACGCGAGGAGCTGGGCGCTGACAACGGCTTCCGCATCGCCCGCATCGCGCACCGCCAGATTCTCGCCGACGCAGAGGATGACCGACAGCCCGGCCCCACGCGCCGCACAGGCCTTCGCGGCGACGTCACCGTCACTCTCATGCTGGTCTGTCCGGCGTTCGCTATGCCCAACGATGACGCCGCGCGCGCCGGCCTCGGCAAGCATGGCGGCCGAAACGCACCCGGTGTGAGCGCCGGACGCATTGGCGTGGCAGTCCTGTCCGCCGATGAAAAAGCCCGGCACTGCGGCAACGGCGGGCGCAATGAGCGTTGCAGGCACGAACAGCGCGGCATCAATGGCCGGATGGGCCCTGGCCGCCTCCGCAATCGCGCTGATTTCGCCAAGATCGCCCTTCAGCCCGTTCATCTTCCAGTTGCCCGCGATCAGCGGTCGCCGCTCGGTCATGTTCCTGTTCCCTCTGTTCAAATCTGCCCCGAAGGCCGGATGCCGTCGAAGCGCCCGCTTGTCCAGAGAGGAGGCCTCCAGCCCGGCACTTGAAGGCGCGCCCACGCCACCCTAAAGCGTCGCGACCGTTCCGGCCGAGGGAGTGCTGTTACCATGATGTCGTTTTTTCGCCGGGCCATAAGGTCGAAATATGGTCCTGCGGTGGGCGTATCGTTCATTGCGATCATGGCGGCGACTTTTGCGGCAGGCGACATCTCCAACCAGGGCGGCAGTCTGTCGCTGTTCGGTCCGGGCTCCAACGATGCGGCCAAGATCGGCGATGCCGCCCTCACCACCGTCGAACTCGACGACCGGGTCAAGCGCGTGTTCGAAAACAACCGGCGCGAGAATCCGGAACTCACCATGACCCGGTTCGTCGAGCAGGGCGGTTTTACGGGTGTGCTCGACCAGCTCGTCGCCCGGATCGCTTTCGACCAGTTCGGCAAGGATCAGGGTCTGGTCGTGTCCAAACGGCTGATCGACGCGGAGATTGCGCGGATTCCGGCGTTTCAGACCGCCACGGGCCAGTTCAGCCAGTCGCAATATGATGCGCTGCTGAAACGCGAACGCATGTCCGATCGCGCGCTGCGCGACGACATCGCCAACGATCTCATAACCCGGCAGCTCGCCGCGCCCGCCATCGCTGGCGCGACGACCCCGGCCGAGATGGTGCGCCGTTATGCCGCCATGCTGCTGGAGGAGCGCACCGGACGCGCAATCCCTGTCCCGTCGATCGCCTTCATGCCATCAGGGCCGATCGCCGCCACCAATCTCACAGCCTTTTACAAGGCGAACGGCGCCCGCTTCGCACTGCCGGAACTGCGGCAGATGCGCTATGCGCTGGTCGATGCGGCGATGCTGGGGGACAAAGTCAAGCCGAGCGAGGCTGAGATCGCTGCCTACTACAAGGCCAATAGCGCGCGTTACGCACCGAGCGAAAGCCGCTCCGTCGAACAGCTTGTGATTGCCGGGGAGAGCGGCGCCAAGGCGCTCGCCGCCAAGGTGAAGGCGGGACAGGCGCTGGCCGCCGTCGCACAGGGCGCCGGCCTCTCCACATCCGCTGTGGGGCCACTGGCGCGCGACTCGATGGCGCAGGCAACAAGCGCCGAGGCGGCCGGTGCGATTTTCGGCGCCGCCCAGGGCGCCACGGTGGGGCCGTTCAGAACGGGGCTGGGCTGGGCACTTTACAGGGTCACGCTCGTCCGCCAGCTGCCACCCCGCACGCTCGAGCAGGCGCGCGGCGAGATTGTCGACGCGCTCACCAAGGAAAAGACGCGCGCCGCGCTCGCCAGCCTTACGGAAAAGATAGACGACGCCATTGGTGACGGCGCGACCTTCGACGAGATCGTGAAGGCGAACGGCCTGACTGCCACGCTCACCCCGCCCCTCGCCAAGAGCGGCGCCCCTGTGGTCAACGCCCGGTCACAGCAACCCGCGCCCGAATATGCCCCGCTCGCTTCAGCGGGTTTCGGTATGGAACAGGGCGACGATCCGCAGGTGATCGCGATCGTACCAGAGGCACGCTATGCGCTCGTCACGGTCGGACAGGTCATCCCCAGCGGCCCGGCGCCGCTGGACCAGATCCGGCCTGATGTCGAAAACGCCTATCGACTGGCAGAGGGCGAGAAGGCCGCAAAGCGCGTGGTTGAGCTGCTCAGGGCAAAGATCGCGGGCGGAACGCCGCTCGACAAGGCGATAGCCGAAACGGGCGCAAAACTTCCCCCTCCCCAGCCGATTTCGGCGCGGCGCGGTGAGCTTGGCGCGCAGGGCCAGCAGGTGCCCCCCGCGCTTTCCGCGCTGTTCTCGATGAAGGCCGGCGCCAGCCGTGTTGTGCCAATGGGCAATGATCGCGGCTATCTTCTGCTCCGGCTCGACCGGATCGTACCCGGCGATGCGACCGGCAACAGAGAGCTGCTCAACGCAACGCGCGAGGGGCTCGCCCGGGTTCTCAGCGCCGAATATGTCGAGCAGTTTGGCAAGTCGGTGCAGCGCCAGGTCGGCGTCACCCGCAACGAGGGTGCACTGAGGCAAGCTGAGCAGACGCTGCGCGGCATAGGCCCGGCGCAGTGATCGAGGCGGTCGACACCGAACGAATCGCGGCCGATGTGGAGGCGGGCCGCTCCACACTGTATTGGCAGCGACTGATCGCGGATACGGAGACGCCGATCGCCGCCGCGCTGAAACTCATTGAACCGGGGCGTGGCGATTTTTTGCTCGAGTCCGTTGAAGGCGGCGCCACACGCGGGCGATACTCCATTCTCGGCCTCGCGCCCGATCTGGTCTTTCGCGCCACCGGCGACGCGGCCGAAATCAACCGGCGCTGGGCGACGGATCGCGCGGCGTTCGAACCACTGCCGGGGGGGGCGCTGGCCGAACTGCGCGCCCTTGTCGCGCGCTGCCGGGCGGAGGTCGATCCGGCGCTCCCGCCCGCCCTGTCCTGCCTCGTCGGCTATTTCGCCTATGAGACGATCGGCCTTGTGGAGCACTTGCCGCGCGCGCCCGACAATGGCCTCGGGACACCGGATATGCTGTTCGTGCGCCCGACCGTCCTGCTTGTCTTCGACCGGCTCGCCGATGCCCTGTTCCTCGTGGCACCGATCTGGGCGGATGGCCGTCAGGGCAATGCCAACAACCTGATCGCGGCGGCACGCGAGCGGGTCGAGACGACAGCGGCGCGGCTGGCGGCACCCCTCACCGGCGATGGAAGCGCGACCGAGTGCGCTGACCTGCCCGCCGCGCCCCGGCCCTGCCTTACGGCGCAACGCTATGGCGAGATGGTGAAGGCCGCGCAGGACTATATCGTGGCTGGCGATATCTTTCAGGTCGTGCTTGCGCAGCGTTTCACCCTGCCTTTCACGCTCCCGCCACTGGCGCTTTACCGCGCACTGCGCCGGATCAACCCCTCCCCGTTCCTTTATTGCCTCGACCTGCCCGGTTTCGCGCTGGTCGGGTCAAGTCCCGAGATCCTCGTGCGGGCACGCGACGGCGAGGTCACGGTCCGGCCGATCGCAGGCACCCGGCCGCGCGGCGCCAACGCCAGCGAAGACGCCGCGAACCGAGCAAGCCTGCTCGCCGATGCCAAGGAACGCGCCGAGCATCTCATGCTGCTCGACCTTGGCCGCAACGATGTCGGGCGGGTGGCAGAGGCAGGCAGCGTCGCGGTAACCGACAGCTTCACGGTCGAATATTATTCGCATGTCATGCACATCGTTTCGAACGTCGTGGGAAGGCTTTCGCCACAGAAGGACTCGCTCGACGCGCTGTTCGCGGGCTTTCCCGCCGGCACGGTGAGCGGCGCGCCCAAGGTGCGGGCGTGCGAGATCATCGCCGAGCTGGAGCCCGAGACGCGCGGACCTTATGCGGGCGGCGTCGGCTATTTCTCGCCTGACGGCAACATGGACAGCTGCATCGTGCTGAGGACTGGCCTCCTCAAGGACGGCGAACTGCACATCCAGGCGGGCGCCGGAATCGTCGCCGACAGCGATCCGGCCTATGAGCAGCGCGAGTGCGAGGCGAAGGCGCGCGCCCTCGTGGCGGCCGCCCATGAGGCGCAGCGCATTGCGAAGGGCGTTCGTTTCGGGCAATGATCCCGGCAAATGAACGGGCTTGAACTGCCATGTTGCCGCTATTGAGAGACATGCCGACCCCGGCGCTGATCATGCTGATTTTCGCGGCGCTCGCGATCGCCGCAGCGGTCGGGATCGTATTGCGCCGCTGCTTGCCGGGAACCGTGAGCAGCGACGGGGCGGAAGGCTATCTGCTGTCGGCAGCACTTGCGCTGATCGGGCTATTGATCGGCTTCACTCTGTCGATGGCCCTCAACCGCTACGACAGTCGCCGAACGGCGCTGATCGCCGAGGCGAACAGCCTCTCGACCGCATGGCTGCGGGCCGGCCTCGTCGAAGGAGAAGCTGGCGCGACCCTGCGCTATGACCTCAAATCCTATGCATCGCTGCGCGCCGCCCTGTCGACCGAAAGCGACACCGCCAAGGCCGAGGCGGCGACAGGGCGCCTGCAGGATCAGATCTGGACCGATCTGGAGGTGGCCCTGCCATCCTTGCCGGCGCCATTGGGCGCAACGCTCGTCACCGCGACGACCGAGATGTTCGACGCGGCGAGCTCCCGGCGCTGGGAACGCGAGGGGCGGCTGCCCGGCCTCGTGCTCGAGACGCTGCTCTTCTCCGCGATGATCGCGGCTGGCATCGTCGGCTATGTGCTGGGCACGCAGGGCCTTCGCCATAGTGTCGTTGCCGGCCTGCTGTTCGCGCTGCTTGCGATCGCGGTTGCGCTTATTCTCGATCTTGACCGTCCCTGGTCAGGCCTGGTCACCGTCTCGCAGGCACCGGTCGAGGCCGCCGTCGCGGCGATGCGCTGACTTGCCCTTTGCGGGCGATCGCGCCAAGAGGCGGGCATGACCGTCGGCCACCGCATCCTCGTCATCGACAACTATGACAGCTTCACCTGGAACCTCGTTCACTATCTCATGGAACTGGGCGCCGAAGTCGAGGTGGTGCGCAACGACGCCTTGTCCGCGGGCCAGGCGATCAGTTCCGGCGCCGATGCATTCCTGATTTCGCCGGGACCGAAGACGCCCGATGAAGCGGGGATCAGCCTCGACCTCGTCGCCGCCTGCGCGGCGGCGGCCAAACCCCTGCTTGGTGTGTGCCTCGGCCATCAGGCCATCGGACAGCATTTCGGTGGCAAGGTGGTGCGGGGCGGCCTGATGCATGGCAAGACCTCGCCGGTTCAGCATGACGGCAGCGGCCTGTTCGCGGGGCTCCCCTCCCCCTTCACCGCAACCCGCTACCATTCGCTGATCGTCGACGACATCCCCGGGGCGCTCGTCGCCAATGCCAGCGCCGACGACGGCTCGATCATGGGGTTCCGGCACGCCAGCCTGCCCATCCATGGCGTCCAGTTTCACCCCGAAAGCATCGCGACCGAGCATGGCCATGCCATGCTGGCGAACTTCATGGCGCTTGCAGGCATGAAGCCGAGGGTTCTTTCGTGAACCCGCTGCCCGACGCGACGACGCCGCTTGGCAGGGCCGAGACCGAGGCGTTATTCGGCGCGATGCTCGACGGCGCGCTCGACGACCAGCAGATCGGCCCTTTCCTGCTGGCGCTGGCAGAGCGTGGCGAAACTGCGGCGGAGATCGCGGGCGCCGCGCAGGCGATGCGGTCGCGCATGATCCCGGTGGCCGCGCCATCGGGCGCCATCGACGTGTGCGGCACGGGCGGGGACGGGCTGCACACGCTCAACGTCTCGACGGCCGTCGCCGTCGTCGTGGCCGCCTGCGAGGTTCCGGTCGCCAAGCATGGCAATCGGGCGGGCTCATCGCTTGCTGGCGCCGCGGATACGCTGGAAGCCCTCGGGCTCGATCTCGACCGGGCCGCGCACAGCGCCGAGGCCACTCTGGCAGATCTCGGCATCTGCTTCCTGTTCGCGCAGCGCCATCATCCCGCGCTCGCGCGGCTTGCCCCCATTCGCAAGGCGCTCGGCCGCCGCACGATCTTCAACCTCCTCGGCCCGCTCTGCAACCCGGCTGGCGTCACGCGGCAGCTCGTCGGCATCGCTCGGCCCGATTTCGCGCCGGTCTATGCCGAGGCCATGGCGCTGCTCGGCATGGAGCGCGCCATGATCGTGGCAGGTGAGGACGGGATGGACGAGCTGACACTCACCGGCCCGAGCCGGGTGATCGACATAGGCGGCGGCGCGACGCGCGACCTTCGCTACGCCCCGTCAGATTTCGGCCTCGCCACCGCCCCTGTCGAAGCATTGCGCGGCGGGGATGCCCGGCACAATGCGGCGGCGCTGCGGCGTCTGCTGGAGGGCGAAACAGGCCCCTATCGCAATGCCGTGCTGATGAACGCGGCGGCGGCGCTCATGGTAGCCGAGCGGGCGGGCAGTCCGCTGGCCGCGATGGAGGAAGCGACGGAGGCAGTCGACCGCGGTCTTGCCAACGCCCTGCTCAACTGCTGGATCGCGTGGAAATGACCAACAAGCTCATCGAAATCTGCGCCACCAAGCGGCAGGAAGTTACCGAACGCAAGGCGCGCGTTCCACTCGCGGCGCTTGATGCCATGGCGAAGGCCCAGACCGCACCCCGGGGTTTTCGCGCGGCGCTCGACGCCAAAGTCGCGGCTGGCGGCTATAGCCTCATCGCCGAAATCAAGAAAGCGAGCCCGTCCAAGGGGCTGATCCGGGCCGATTTCGACCCGCCTGCCCACGCCGGTGCCTATGAAGCGGGCGGCGCTGCCTGCCTGTCGGTGCTGACGGACGCAGCCTATTTCCAGGGGCATGAGGACTATCTCATCGCCGCACGCGCGGCCTGTACGCTGCCTGTCCTGCGCAAGGACTTCATGGTGGACCCATGGCAGGTGTGCGAGGCGCGCGCCATCGGGGCCGACGCCATCCTCATCATCGTCGCCGCGCTCGACGACGGCACGATGCGCGAGCTCGAGGGGGCGGCCACCGACCTTGGCATGGACGTGCTCGTCGAAGTGCACGACGCATCCGAGCTCGAGCGCGCGCTCTCGCTCCGGTCCCGGCTGATCGGCGTCAACAATCGCGATCTCAGGGATTTCTCAGTCGATTTCGCGCGCACATACGAGCTGGTCGGACGCGCGCCGACAGGCTGCACATTTGTTGCCGAAAGCGGCCTGGCGTCCCATGCCGACCTTGCCGCGATGGCGGCCCATGGCGTCTCCTGTTTCCTGATCGGGGAGGCGCTGATGCGCGCAGACGACATCGCGGCCGCGACCCGCGCGATGCTGAAAGGATGACGAACGGCCTCAGCCATGTGAACGCCGCGGGCGAGGCGCATATGGTCGACGTCTCGGCCAAGGCGTTGACCGCGCGCAGCGCCACTGCCCGCGGACGGCTGCGCGTCAGTGCCGCCGCGCTTGCCGCGATCGCCGAGGGCACCGCCGCCAAGGGAGACGTGATCGCCACCGCACGCATAGCCGGGATCATGGCGGCCAAGCGGACAGCGGACCTGATTCCGCTCTGCCATCCCCTGCCCATCGCGTCGGTGCGCGTGGACATCACGCCCGGCGAAGACGCGATCGATGTTGCGGCAACCGCCACAACCACCGGCCAGACCGGGGTTGAAATGGAAGCGATCACAGCGGTTTGTGTGACCCTCCTGACACTGTACGACATGCTGAAGGCGATCGACAAGACGATGATCATCGGCGAGGTGCGCGTGACGGAAAAACGTGGCGGCAAATCGGGCGACTGGACCGCGCCATGAGCCTGCTGCCCGTCGCCGAGGCGCAGGCGCGGATCCTGGCTCTGGCGGCGGTTCTGCCAGTGGAACGCGCCGCGCTGTCGAAGGCGTCGGCGCGCTGGCTTGCGGAACCGCTCATCGCGCTTCGCGACCAGCCCTGGGCCGATCTGTCGGCGATGGACGGCTACGCCATCCGCGAAGCCGACCTGCCGGGCCCCTGGACAGTTTCCGGCGAGTCGCGCGCGGGCGGCACGCCTCCCAGTGCACCGCTTGGCGCGCGGGAAGCGATGCGCATATTCACCGGCGCGCCGCTACCCGACGGTGCCGACTGCATTCTCATCCAGGAGGAGGCCGCTCGCGAGGGCGATCGCCTGACCCTTACGGGCGACCCGCCCTCATGCGGCCACCATGTGCGCGCCAAAGGCAGCGATTTCCGGACCGATGCCATGCTCCTTCCTGTCGGGACGAAGCTTGGCCCGGCCGGGCTGGCGCTCGCGGCGACCGCGGGCCATGGCACGCTCGCGGTGCGTCGCAGGCCGAGGGTCGCGCTGATTTCGACCGGGGACGAGCTGGTCCCGGCGGGCGCCCCATGCCCCCCCGGCAAGCTTCCCTCCTCCAACGCAGTCATGCTCGCCGCCATGCTAGAGAGCGAGGGCGCCGAAGTGGTCGACCTGGGCCTGGTTCCGGACGATCTCGCCGCGCTGACTGCGGCATTTGCGGACGCAGCGGCGCGCGCCGACATCGTCGTGTCTACCGGCGGCGCCTCGGTGGGCGATCATGACCTGGTGGGGCCGGCCATCGTCGCGGCGGGCGGGGCGCTCGACTTCTGGAAGATCGCAATGCGGCCGGGTAAGCCGCTCATGGCCGGGACAATCGGGCCCGCAGTGATGATGGGCCTGCCCGGCAACCCTGTTTCCGCATTCGTCACCGCCATGCTGTTCCTGCTGCCGCTGGTCCGCCATTGTGCCGGTGCGCCCGACCCGCTGCCGCGCTTTGGGGACGTGCCGAGCGGCGTTGCGCTGCCGCCGGGCGGATCGCGGGCTGAATATCTGCGCGGGCGCGTGGAGGGCGGGCGCGTCGTCACGATTGTCTCCCGCGACAGTGCGGCGCTGGGGGCGCTTGCGTCCGCCGACGCCCTGATCGAGCGACCCATTGACGCGCCGGCCGTGGCGCCGGGCGAAATCGTCCGCGCTCTTGCCATCGGCCCTGTAGGATTCGCTTGACCGGCCCCCGATTGTTGCCTAGATGTTCCCCATCCGTTCCGGGATCGGGAATCGACCATGCTCACGGCTAAGCAGCAACAGCTTCTCCTGTTCATCAAGGATCATCTTGATCGGGGCGGTGTTTCGCCCTCGTTCGAGGAAATGAAGGAGGCGCTCGACCTCAAGTCCAAGTCCGGCATACACAGGCTGATCGGCGCGCTCGAGGAGCGCGGCTTCATCCGGCGGCTCGCGAATCGCGCGCGCGCGCTGGAGATTGTTCGGATGCCGGACGGTCTCGCTCCGGCAGCGCCTGTCGCTGCAAAGCCCGGCGCTGCTGTCATGCCTGTCCCGATTGCCGCGAATGACGTGATCGAACTGCCACTGCACGGCAGGATCGCGGCAGGCGTCCCGATCGAGGCACTCGAAGGATCGAACAGCCTCTGCGTGCCTGCCGCGCTGCTTGGCTCGGGCGATCATTATGCGCTGGAGGTTGCGGGCGATTCCATGGTCGAGGCGGGAATATTGGATGGCGATTTCGCCCTCATCCAGCGCGCCGACACGGCGCGTGACGGACAGATCGTGGTCGCCCTTATCGACGACAGCGACGCGACGCTTAAATATTTCCGGCGCGAAGGTCGCCGGATACGGTTGGACCCGGCCAATGCCAGCTATGAGGCGCAGGTCTATGACGCCGATCGGGTGCGCATTCAGGGCCGTCTTGCGGGCCTGCTAAGGCGCTATCACTGATTGCGGCGGGCGACGACCCACGGATGGCGATCCCTGGGGTTGCGGGCTCTGACCATCCGGCGCGGTTCGATCGTTATAGCCGCAGCGCCTGCGCGTGTGAGTTCGGGACGATCCAGCTTCAGCCATCGGGGCTGACAGGCACGCGGTAGCCGCCGCGAGGCGATCACGATGTCCGCCGAACGGCAGCTCGCGACCAGCGCAGCCCATGGCACCTTGAGATCGCTGCGCGCGACGAGCAGCGTGAGCGGCGCGCCGCTGCGTCCGCCCTCCAGCGCAAGGGCGCAGAAATCGCGGGAGCACTGTGCGCCCCGCAAGTTCTCCAACGCCGTCACACCCTCCGCCTCGCTTCCGGCCATCTCGGCGATCTGGCTCCGGATATAGTCGCCCGCTCGGGGCCGTAGGAGGGCAACCGACCCGTCCCCGCCACGCAGCGCGACATGGCGGCCGTCCCCGGAAACAAGGAGGTCCGGCACGGGCGCGAGCGCATAGCCGGCCAGCCCGAAGACAAGCGCAACGACGCCCAGCCATCGCGCCCGGCTCCGCCAGATCAGAAGCCAGTATGTGCCGGCGATCACGAGGCAGAACGCCCAGTCGGGGATCGCCGGCGTGAGCAGAGTGGCGGCCCGAACCTCCGCGATGGCATGGGCGATGGTCAGAATGAGGGCCAGACCCTTGCCGACCACCCACCACGCCGGTCCGCCGAGGCCGACAATGTCGAGCAGAAGCGCCAGCAGCTCGGCTGGCATGATCACGAACTCGGTCAGCGGGATGGCGACGAGATTGGCCAACATGCCAAGCAGGCCGGTGCGGTGAAAATGAAAGAGCACGATCGGCGCCAGCGCCGCCTCGACGGCCAGACCCGTCACCGCAAGTCCAACCGCGCCGCGCAGTATCTTGCGGTGGCGGGCTTCCTCCCGCGCGGCAAGATGTCGCTGCGCCAGCGGGCTTTCATACAGCGACACGATCACCGCCACGGCAGTGAAGCTGAGCTGAAAGCTCGGCCAGATCGCCGATTCCGGCCACAGGATCAGGACGAAAGCCGCGCCCACGGCCAGGGTTCTGAGGCTGATCGCCTCGCGACCGACGGCGACCCCCGCCAGGACCACAAGCGCCGCCAGGCAGGACCGGATCGTGGGCACCTGCGCGCCGGTCAGTAGGGTATAGCCGATCGCGGCGAGTGCCCCGACCGCCGCCGAAACCAGGATCAGGGGCACGCCCAGTGCGAGCCTTGGCCACAGGGCAAGCAGACGAAGGCTGAGCAGCATGGCCACGCCGACCAGCGCGGTTACGTGCAGGCCGCTGATCGACAGCAGATGCGACAGGCCGGCCATGCGCATGGCCTCCTCGTCCTCCTCGCCGATCCGGCCCCTGTCGCCGGTCGCGAGGGTCACGGCGATCGCGCCCTCCGGCCCCGGCACGCGCGCGGCGACATGACCGGCAATGCGCTCGCGCAGGCTCGGCCCTGCGTTCGGGACAGGCGCGAGCCGCTCCGGCACGTCGAGCACGCGGCCTGTGGCGCCGATCCCCATGAACCAGGCAGCACGCGCGAAATCATAGGCGCCGGGCAGCGTGGGCGGTGCTGGCGGCATGAGGCGCGCACGCAGGCGCAGCGCCTCGCCGGGACGCAGGGCCGGGCCATCCGGCATTTTGCCATCTTCCACGTTCACGCGCACCCGGCGGGGCAGATCGACGCGCTGCTGCGGCATGAGGACGAGCCTTGTCAGGCCTCTTGCGGGCAGACGCTCCACCGCCTCGACCTTTGCCACCATTGTCACCACGGCTGGCCGGGCGAGCACCGGACCCGCGACGCTGATCGCACGCGCCCACATGAGCAGACAGCCGGCGGCAATCAGCAGCATCGCAACGCCTGTTACATGCGCAAGCCGTCCCCGCCGCGGCAGGATGCCAAGCAGGACCATGCCCGCCAGACTGCCCGCCGCGATAAGGCCAAGCCAGCCGCCCGGCGTCGGCAAAGCGAACCACGCCCCTATGCCCACCGCCACCAGCGCCGGCGACCAGAGCGGCAGTTGCACCCGCTCGCGCTCCAGCCAGCCCTCCAGCGCGACGGCCGCACGGTTCAACCATGCCGCCGAACCGATCACGCCACCGGATTGGCGTTGCGGAAAAGCCGTGCTAGGGGCGATATCGCTCATGACAGACACTGGACCTAACCGGAACGAGGCGCCTTCCCCAAGCGCAAATCGCGCGCCCGTCGTCACCCGCTTTGCCCCTTCGCCTACCGGCTTCCTGCACATCGGCGGCGCACGCACGGCCCTTTTCAACTGGCTGTTTGCGCGCCATCATGGCGGCAAGTTCCTGTTGCGCATCGAGGACACCGATCGCGCCCGCTCCACCGACGCCGCCATAGAGGCCATCTTCGACGGTCTTGGATGGCTGGGCCTGTCGGGCGACGAGCCCCCGGTCTTCCAGTTCGCCCGCGCCGGGCGCCATGCGGAGGTCGCCCATGCGCTGCTCGCCTCTGGCCATGCCTACAAATGCTTTGCGACGCCGGAAGAGCTTGCCGACCTGCGCGAGGCGCAGCGCGCCGCCAAGCAGCCGATGCGCTATGATGGACGCTGGCGTGACCGTGATCCGGCAGAAGGCGGCGATGCGCCGTTCGTGATCCGGCTGAAGGCCGCGCAAACCGGCGAGACAGTGATCGAAGATGCTGTCCAGGGCCAGGTTGTCGTCCAGAATGCCGAGCTTGACGACATGATCCTGCTGCGGTCCGACGGGACGCCGACCTATATGCTGGCGGTGGTCGTGGACGACAGGGACATGGGCGTCACCCATGTAATCAGGGGCGATGACCATCTCAACAACGCTTTTCGCCAGCTTGGCATCATACGCGCGATGCAGTCTGTGGAACCCGGCGGCTGGCGCGAGCCGGTCTACGCCCACATCCCGCTGATCCATGGCGCGGACGGCGCCAAGCTGTCCAAGCGCCACGGTGCGCTCGGCGTCGACAGCTATCGCGATGATATGGGCATGCTGCCCGAGGCCGTCTCCAACTATCTGCTCCGGCTGGGCTGGGGCCATGGCGACGAGGAGATACTCTCGCGCGACCGTGCCGTCGAACTGTTCGACCTTTCGGGCGTCGGCCGCGCGCCCTCCCGGTTTGATCTCAAGAAGCTGGAAAGCCTCAACGCGCATTATCTCCGGGAGGCCGACGACGACCGGCTTGCCGCGCTGGTGGCGCCCCGGCTGGAAGCGGAATCTCTGTCGGTCGATCACGGCCGGCTGCTGGCGGCGATGCCCGCGCTCAAGCCGCGCGCAAAGACCCTCAACGAACTGGCGGACGGCGCCCGCTTCCTGTTTGTCCTCCGTCCGATTTCCATCGACGAGGCGGCTTCCGCCCTGCTAAACCCGGAGGGGCTGGCACTCGCAGGAGATGTGGCCGATCGCCTCCGAGCCCTTCCGGGCTGGACACTGGAAGCGATCGAGACCGCGATACGGGGCGCGGCGGAGGATGCAGGCATTGGCCTCGGCAAGGTCGCCCAGCCGCTACGCGCGGCGCTGACGGGGCGGACGACCTCGCCGGGCATTTTTGACGTTCTGTTCCTTCTGGGGCGGGAAGAGACATTGGGGCGCCTGTCGGACGTGGAAAGCCACGTCGCAGCCGGTGCCTGAAACATAAGGGAAAGGGCTTTATGGCTGTGGACAAGGTGACATTGAATTTCGGCGACACGTCGCTCGATTATCCTGTGCGTTCGGGCTCGGTCGGTCCGCAGGTGGTCGATATCCGAAAGCTCTACGGTCAGACTGGGATGTTCACCTTCGATCCCGGCTTCACCTCGACGGCAAGCTGCGAGTCGGCACTCACCTATATCGACGGCGACGAGGGCATCCTGCTGCACCGTGGCTATCCGATCGACCAGCTGGCCGAACAATCGAGCTTCATGGAGGTGTCCTATCTGCTGCTGCGCGGCGAACTGCCGAGCGCGGAAGAGCTGGACCTGTTCACGCGCACGATCACGCGGCACACAATGGTCCACGAGCAGCTGACCACCTTCTATCGCGGCTTCCGCCGTGACGCGCACCCGATGGCAGTCATGTGTGGTGTCGTAGGTGCCCTTTCGGCGTTCTACCACGACTCGACCGACATCACCGACCCCCATCAGCGCATGGTCGCCAGCCACAGGCTGATCGCGAAGATGCCGACCATCGCCGCGATGGCCTATAAATATTCGGTCGGCCAGCCGTTCGTGTTTCCGCGCAACGACCTCAGCTACACCGGCAATTTCCTGCGCATGACCTTCTCCGTGCCTGCGGAGGAATATGTCGTCGACCCGGTGGTCGAAGACGCGATGGACAAGATCTTCATCCTTCACGCCGATCATGAGCAGAATGCGTCGACTTCCACGGTGCGCCTTGCGGGGTCATCGGGCGCCAATCCGTTCGCGTGCATCGCCGCTGGGATTGCCTGCCTCTGGGGCCCGGCGCATGGCGGCGCCAACGAGGCCGCGCTCAACATGCTGCGCGAGATCGGCAGCGTCGAGCGCATCCCGGAATATATCGCCCGCGCCAAGAACAAGGACGATCCGTTCCGCCTGATGGGCTTCGGCCACCGCGTTTATAAAAACTATGACCCGCGCGCCAAGGTCATGCAGAAGACCGCCAAGGACGTTCTCGACAAGCTGGGCGTCACCGACCCCATCTTCGACGTCGCCCGCGAGCTTGAGCAGATCGCGCTGCATGACGATTATTTCATCGAGAAGAAGCTGTATCCGAACGTCGACTTCTATTCAGGCGTGATCCTGTCTGCGATCGGCTTCCCGACCGACATGTTTACAGTGCTGTTCGCGCTCGCCCGCACCGTTGGCTGGGTCGCGCAGTGGAACGAGATGATCTCCGACCCCGAGCAGAAGATCGGCCGCCCCCGTCAGCTCTACACCGGGCCGACCCAGCGCGACTATGTGCCGGTCGCGCAACGCTAAATCTCAGCTCCAGGCGGGCAGGGTCAGCGTAAATCGCGCGCCCTGCCCTCTGGCACTGTCGACGGCGATGTCGCCGCCCATGGCGCGGGCAAGTTGCCGGGAGATATAGAGGCCAAGGCCGCTGCCGCCCGTCTCGTCGCCTGGCTCAAGCCGCTCGAATCGGGCAAAGATGCGTTCGTGATCGGCCGGGTCGATCCCGCGTCCCTGATCGGCGACCACGGCAGAAACAGTGCCTGATCCGGGATTGCCGACCACGCGGACCCACACTTCGCTGCCATCCGGTGAGTAGCGCACCGCATTGCCGATCAGATTGACGAGAATCTGAAGGACCCGGCGATATTCGCCAGCAGCGCCCAGCACCTCTGTCTCGGCAGGCACGCGGATCGCTATCCGGCGCTCCGCCGCGCGCAGCTTGAGAAGGCCCGCCGCCCGGCGAGCGAGATCGGCAATGTCGACCTGCTCGCGCGTCGTCCGGAAATCGGGCCGCTCGATGGCGCGCAGATCGCCCAGATCATCGACAAGGGCAATCAGATGCCGCCCCGCTTCCGCGATCTCTGTCGCATAGGCGACATAGTCGGCACGCAACGGCCCTTCGATCTGCGCGCTGATGCTGCTCGCGTTCGCGACGATCCGGCCAAGGGGCTGGCGCAGCGCGAGATCAAGCCGCTGCTCGAAGCCGCGATCGGAAAGGGGCTCCGCCAGGTCATCGTCATCGCCTGCGCCGGTCGGGGTTGCCCGGCCACGATAGCCCGAAAGATGGCCTGCCGCATCGAACAGGGGAACGCCCGCAAGCTCATAGCGCCAGCGGCCTGACAGTCGCGGCTGGGCGGCCTGACCCGAAAAGGGCCGAGCTGCCGCAACCGCGCTCAGCATCGGCAGATGCCCCGCGCCCGACCGGGCGTCCTCCAGACGGAAAAAGTCCGCCAGCGCCTCGCCGATGCGGGGGCGCGGATGGCCGCCCGGCAAGGCCTCAGACTCGAAGTGGCGGATGCGAAGGTGTCTGTCGACCTGCCAGAGCCAGCCCTCCGACCCCGCCAGCGCGGCATGGGCCGCAAGGGCATCCCGGTCCACGATGTTCGGTTGGGGTGCGCTCTCCCGTTCCGCGAGCGTCAGCCGGATACCGTCGACGCCGGGCGTCAGGCGAACCCAAAAGGCCCGCGCCCCGTCTGCCCCGGCAACCGTCACGGGACGAGCAATGGGCGTCCCGATCCGGCCAGCGAGCTGCACCAGCCGGGCGAGGGTGGGCACCACGAATGGCGCGTTCAGCGCCCCGCCAGCCGCCTGCTGCAGCGCGAGGAGGGGTGGATCGGCTTCCACGAGGCGTCCATCCCCGGCCACTCGCCCATGAAACAACAGGGTCGCCGCCATGCTCATAGGGCGGTGAATCGGCGCAGGTGGGCAAGACGTGCCGCAAGGGGCGGCGTGGCACGCCAGCGGATCAGGCGTGCGCTCGCGCTGTCCTCGTCCATCGAACGATACCGCGCGATCCGGTCTGCAAGCGATCGGTCGGACAGGCCCAGAATCGGTGCCAAGATATCCTCCAGTGCCACCATCGCAGGCGCTGGCAGCGCAAGCCGCCATGCGAACGCCGCGCGCTCGTCGTCGCTGCCGTCGAGCAGGAGCGCCATGCCAAGCTCGGCTGGCATGGCGCAGCGACGCGCGCCCGCTGCGGCGAGAATCAGCAGGTCCCTCTCGATCACCGCCTGTGCCGCGTAGTTCTCCAGCTCTGCCTCCGGCAACGTGCAGGCCACCAGCGCAGCGCGGGCGAACAGCCCGTTCGCCTCATCGTGGCGGCCGATGACCGCCTCTGCCACACGTTCCATCGGCGCCACGCTGGTCCCGGGGTCGACCGCGAGCCGCTCGGCCAGCCCGTCAATCAGCAGTGCTGTCGCCGACCAGACGAGATCGCAGAATGGCTCCGCAGCCAGATCAGGCCGCACGGGCAGATCGAGCGGCGGCGGCGGGATCAGGGTGCCAAGCGTCAGCCGGTGGGCGGCAAAATGATCGGCAAGCGGGCCTTCCGGCGGGTGCGGTTCTTCGGCTTCGAACGGCTGCATCGCGGCTGGCGTGTCCAGCCCGGCCCGCACGGCAAGCGCCGCAGCGGCACGCTGGCGCATGTGATCGACAAGCAGCGGTGTGAGCAATTCGGGCATCCGCTCGATAGCGCGTCCGCAATAGGCCGGACCCAGCGCCTCGACCGGGCGCGCCAGCCATCCGGTGCCAAGACCAAGCGCGATGGCCTGGCCGACCGCGTTGAAACAGCCGGAAAGCTGCGCGCGCGTTTCGCTCAGCAGCGCCTCGGTCCAGCTTCGGTCCGACTGATCGAACAGCCGATTGACATCCTCGGCGTGACGCCAGCCATCGGCCATCACGCGGGCGAGCCGCGCGCGCACGCCGGTCGATCGGAAGGCAGGGTCGTCGAACGCGGTCATGACCGGTCCGTCATAGAGTGTTGCGGTTAAAGGGGGCTAAACCGAATCCTGCGGTCGAGCGACAAAAAAGGAGACGGCCTCAACCGGCAGCGATCGCGGCCAGCGCCACATGCATCCGGCGCAACAATGACGGATCGCCGCGCGCCGCCTCGATCGCCTCGGCAGCCAGATCCGCGAGCCCGTCCACACCGAAGGTGGCGCAAAGCCCCTTGAAGCGCCATGCGGCCATGTGCCATTCAGAAAGTGTAGGCGCGTCCGCGAGATGTTTCAGGTGATCCTGGGCGCTCTGCACAAACGCAAGGCGCAGATCGTCCATGAGCGCAGGGTCGTCACCGACGGCTTCGGCAAGCATGGCGTCTATGCTGATGGATTGGTAGGCCATGGTCGGGTCATCGCACAGGCCCGGTTACCGAAACGTGAAAAAGCCGTTCGGCACGGGGAAAAATGGCGGACAGGGACATGCAGCCGCAAGCGGCCGAAACCGACGAAACCCCCTCGTTCCCGAGCCGGGACTTGACGGGCGAGCTCAGCATCCATGCGCCCGCAGCCGCCGGCACCGATGCACGTAACATCAGCCGGACACTGGGCGTGGGCATCTTCGGTCTTCTTGCCCTCGCCTGGATCGCGCTTGTCGTCTGGGACGGAGAGCGCAGCGGATGGTATGCCGAATCCATGCAGTTCGTGCTCCATGCCGCCGCCATCGTCGCCCCTCTCCTGCTGCTGCTGCTCATCGCGCTGGAGCTGTTCGGCCGGGATGCCGATCCCATCGAGCGGCTTGAGCGTTACGCGGGCGGCGTCGGCAGCGAGGCGGCAGGCACGCTGACTACGCTGACCGAGGCACGTGCAACCCTGCTGGCCGCGCGGGAGGAACTGGCGCTTGCTGGCGAGCAGGCGATGGCGCTTTCCGAAGCGCGCGCCGAGAAGCTCGCGGGGTTGGTCGGCCGGGTCGAGAGCGCCTCCGACAGCCTCGCGCAGAGCATCAACCGGACATTGCCCGTCCTGAGCGCCATTGGAGAAGAAGCGCCGCTGGTCGAAGGCAGGCTGAACGCGCTCGTATCCGGCATCTCCCGCTATGGCGAATCCCTCAGTGAAGAGGCAGCGCGGCTCGACGGGCGCCTGCGCGACACGGCACTTGCCGCAGAGGACGCGCAGCTTCGCCTGAGCGGCGCCCATGACGAGGCCGTACGTCGCCTCGCGGCCATCGGCGAGGCCGCCCGGTCGGCCAGCGAAGAGCTGACCGCCTCCGCCGACATCGCGACGGCGCGCGCCGACATCGCCCGCGAACGTCTGCGCGCGGCCATGACCGAGACGACGAGCCACTTCGACACGATCCATGCCCATGGCGAAAGGAGCGGCCAGCAACTCGCGGCGCTGCAGCCCCTGGCCGATGCACTGCTTGCCCGCCTGGCCACCCTCAATGACGCAAGCGAGGCCAGCGTCGACCGCATCGCTCAGGCATCGGATCGTCTGGCGGCTGCGCTCGCCAGCAATGTCGAGACGACCGCTGCCGCCAGTCAGCGCGGCGAAGCCCTGCTGTTGGCGCTGGACAGCGCGCTGCGTGACCTCGACGAGAGCCTCCCCGGCGCGCTCGAGAGGGCCGACCGGCGGCTTGGCGACACGCAAGCGCGCGTGGACCGTCTCGGCGCGGGCGTCGAGAATGCGGCCAAGCGGCTAGAATGGGCGGGGGACAATATCGCGGGCCACGCCGCGACGCTTAATGCGGCGGTGACGGCGGCGGATGCCAGCCTCACCGATCAGGGTGAGCGAATAGCTACTCTCAGGGCCGAGATCGAGACGCTGGGGGCGAGCCTCGCCCGGTTGGCGCGAGAGCGAGCACCGGAAATACTCCGCGCGCTCGAGGGCATCGAGACGAAGGCATCCGAGGCCACCCGCAAGGCGCAGGCCGAAATAGAGACGCTGTTGAAGGACAAGCTTTCGACGATCGGAGAGGCTGGCGGCGCGGCGCTTGAGGCAGCGTTCCGCACGCGGATCGAGGCGCTCGTCGGCGATCTTGCAGAGGCAGCGGATCAGGCCGCACAAGCCGCACAACATGCGACCGACCAACTGATCCGTCAGATGGCGACGCTCTCCGAGAGCGCAAGCTCGCTGGAGGCGCGCGTGCAGGACGCCTCGCAGGAGGTCGCCACGCAAGACCGCGACAGCCTCACCTCCCGCTCCGCGCAGATCATCGCAGCCCTCAACGACAATGCCATAGACATCGCCAAATGGCTCGGTCACGAGGTGGGCGAGAAGGAATGGGCCAGCTATCTAGCGGGCGACAAGTCGCTGTTCTCGCGCCGCGCTGTGCGGCTGCTGTCAGGCAACGACACACGACAGGTTCACGCCCTCTATGATGTCGACCCGGCATTCCGGGAGCATGTCAATCGCTATGTCGCGGCGTTTGAGGGCATGCTGCATGACATATTGAAAGGTCGCGACGGGCACAGCCTTGCCATCACCCTGCTGTCGTCCGACATCGGCAAGCTCTATGTTGCGCTCGCCCAGGCCATCGAGCGGCTGCGCGTCGCCTGATCAGACCTGCGGCTGGCCGAGCCAGACCAGAATGGCGTCGAAGCTGTCGCGCGTTATCCACCCATGGTGATAGTTCAGCACGAACAGGGCCGTCGGCACGGCGGCCACCAGAGCTGTGCGCAACGCCGTCATGCCAAACCGGAAACCATGTGGCGCGCTGTCGGCCTGACCTCGGACCTTTGCTACGCCCGCTTCATCCGCTGTCCTCACGCCGAAAGGTAGAACGAGAAACAGGCAAAGGAAGTAGAACAGGAAGTAGATGGCAACGATGGAGAAGACAGGCATCGTGCTAACTTATACCTGCACGACGGTCACGTCGACCATGGGCTTCTTGCCGGTCCAGTCGGCCGCCACCCGCCGAACCGCCAGCCGCACGGCTTCCCTGACCGCTTCGCGATCGCGCGAGCGCGCCTTGGCCACGGCGCGACGAGCGGCCTCGACCGCCTCCTCGATGAAGGCCGCCTTGTCCTCCTCCACCGGGACGCCAAGCAGCCGCACTTCCGGCTCGCCGCTCACCTGCCCTTTGCTGCCGATGGCGATCCCCACGCTGACATGACCATAGAGCGACAGTTTGCGCCTCTCGTTGATCGTGCCCCCGTCGGCGGGAAGGATGACGTCGCCGTCCAGCACCAGCCGACCGGCCGTTGCCTCGCCAATCTTGGCAGGGCCATCGGGCGCCAGGCGGATGACGTCGCCGTTTGTCTGAACGATCGCCCGCGCAATGCCGCTCGCAAGGCCGAGCCGCGCCTGTTCGCGCATATGGCGCATCTCGCCGTGCACCGGCAGGAGAATCTCTGGTCTGATCCAGCCATACATGGCGGTCAGCTCCGGACGGCCGGGGTGGCCGGAGACGTGAATCGCTGACTCCCTGTCCGTCACCATCTCGATCCCCCGCGCGGCGAAGGCGTTCTGTATGCGGCCGATGGCAATCTCGTTGCCGGGGATCTGCTTGGAGGAAAACACCACGCGATCACCCTCGCTCAGCCTGATCGGGTGCTGGTCGCCGGCCATGCGCGCAAGCGCGGCGCGCGTCTCCCCCTGACCGCCGGTCGCGACGATCATCGCCTCGTGACGCGGCACCGCCATGATCGCGTCAAAATCGAGCAGGGCCGGGAAGTCCGTGAGGTAGCCGCAACTCTTCGCGACCGCGATGATCCGGTCGAGCGAGCGCCCGGCGACACACAGCTTGCGCCCGGTGGCGACCGCAACCTCGCCCAGCGTCTTGAGCCTTGCGGCATTGGACGCAAAAGTCGTGACGACGACCCGGCCCGTCGCGGAACGCACCGCCTCGACCAACCCTTCGCGCACGCTGGCTTCCGACCCGCTGGGTTTGGCATTGAATACGTTGGTGCTGTCGCACACCAGCGCCAGCACCCCCTCGTCGCCGATCGCGGACAGCTCCTCCGGCGTCGACGGCTCGCCAATCTGCGGCGCATCGTCGAGCTTCCAGTCGCCGGTATGAAAGATCCGTCCATACGGCGTCTCGATGACAAGGGCATTGCCCTCCGGTATCGAGTGGGCAAGCGGCACATAGCGGAAACGGAACGGTCCGAGGTCGAACGGCGCGAAGTCGTCCACCACCTTGAGCTCGACCCGGTCCTCCAGCCCTTCCTCGATCAGCTTGCCCCGGATGAGACCGGCCGTGAACGGCGTCGCATAGAGCGGAACATCAAGGTCCGCGGCCAGATACGGGATCGCGCCGATATGGTCCTCATGCCCGTGGGTCAGCACGATGCCGACGAGATCCTTCTGCCGCTCCTCGATGAAGCGCGTATCGGGCAGGACCAGTTCCACGCCCGGATAGCCGGGGTCCGCGAAAGTGAGGCCAAGATCGACCATCACCCACTTGCCCTGGCATCCGTAGAGATTGAGATTCATTCCAATCTCGCCCGATCCCCCCAGGGCGAGAAACAGCAGTTCTTGTCCGGGCGTCATGCGCGCGATGTGCTCCGATCATATAGTAGGGATAGCCCGGTGATGGTGAGGTCGGGCTCGATGGCGTCAAACATGTCTGTATGCGCATTGAACAGGATGGCAAGCCCACCCGTCGCGATCACCTTGGCTGGCCGCCCGATTTCCGAGCGCAGGCGCTGGACCAGACCTTCCATCATGGCGACATAGCCCCAAAATATCCCGATGTGCATCTGGTGCTCGGTCGTGCGGCCGATCACCGACGCGGAGATGGGGGCCGTAATCGCGATACGGGGGAGCTTCGCCGCCGCCGTCACCAGCGCCTCGAGCGAAAGGTTGATACCGGGGGCGATGATCCCGCCCTTGTAGGCGCCGGTATAGTCGACCACATCGAACGTCGTCGCCGTCCCGAAGTCGATGATGATGAGATCACCCGGATAGCGCGCATGACCCGCGATGACATTGACGACCCGGTCAGCGCCGACGCTATTCGGTTCCTCAACGTCCAGCGCCACCGTCCACGCGGCCGCGCCCTGCCCTGCGACCAGCGGCGTGATCCCGAAATATTTGGTGGCCAGCACCTCGAGATTGTGGAGGGCGCGCGGAACCACGGTGGCGATGATCACCGAGTCGACATCCGTCATGCTGTGGCCGTCGAGCGTCAGAAGTTGATGAAGCCATACGGCATATTCATCGGCTGTTCGGCGGGCATCCGTTGCAATCCGCCACCGCGAGACGATCTCGCCGTCGCGCAGAAGCGCAAAGACAATGTTCGTGTTGCCTGCATCAATGGCGAGAAGCATGGGGCGCCGTCCTATGCGGTGTGGAGCGGAAAGATATCGGCGGCGTGGATGGCATGGCGCACCCCGTTCGCCAAGCGCAGAAGCAGGGCGCCATCAGGCGCGAGGCCATCGAATTTGCCCTCATGGACGGCGCCGTCCGCAAGATGTGCGCGTATGGGGGTGCCGACAGGCTGCGCCGCGTCCATCCAGGCGGCGAGTATGGCGCAGAGGCCCTCCCCGCGCCACCGATCAAGCCAGAGGGCGAACTGTTCCGCAAGCCGCTCCAGCAGCTGCGCGCCGCCCAGATCCGCGGGCGCACCGAGCAACCGCAGGCAGGTGGCCGGCCTATCCGGCAGAGCGGGCGCGTGAGCGAGATTCACACCAAATCCGACCACGGCGAGATCGTCCCGCCCTTCGAGCAGGATACCGCACAGCTTGGCGTTGCCTGCCAGCAGATCATTGGGCCATTTGATCACGACGCCGGCACCGGCGGGCAGGCATTGGCAGACGGCGGCATGCGCGGCGAGCGCGGCGACAAACGCCAGGCTGTAGGACGGCGGGTCATTCGGCTGGCGCCGCACCAGGGTGGAGGCAAAAAGGTTCCCGGCCTCGCTCGTCCAGACCCTGCCCTGCCGCCCCCGTCCGCCCGTCTGCCGCTCCGCGCGAAACCAGAGCCCCTCCTCCGCGCCGGCTGCACCCAGCGCAAGCACATCGCTATTGGTGGAGCCTGTTTCGGCGACGGTGAGGATGCGCCCGGTCAGCGGCCGTCGATCAAAAGAGGGAGGCTGCGGCCGCCCTGCTGGTCGCATCGAGCAGCGGGTTCAGAAGATAGCCGAAAACGATGATCGCGGCAGCGCCGGTCATCAGCGCATATTCGACGCGGGATTTTGCCGTGGCATAGGGCTCGGCGGGCGCGTCGAAGTAGAGCGTTTTGACGATCTTCAGATAGTAGAACGCGCCGATGACTGACGCGGCGATGCCGACAGCGGCCAACGGTGTGAGGCCGGCGCCGACCGCGGCATCGAATACGAGAAACTTTGCCCAGAAGCCGAACAGCGGCGGGATACCGGCAAGGCTGAACATGAAGATCGCGAAGGCAGCGGCAAGTCCCGGCCTGCTTTGGGACAGGCCGGAAAGGCTGGCGATGCTCTCGACCGGGCGACCCTCGGCATCACGCATCTGGAGAACGCACAGGAAACTGCCGACCGTCATCACAATATAGATGGCCAGATAGCTCATCACGGCGGCTACGCCCTCGGCGGTGCCAGCGGCAAGGCCGATCAGCGCAAAACCCACATTGTTGATCGAGGAATAGGCAAGCAGCCGCTTGATGTTGCTCTGGCCGATGGCCGCGACGGCACCAAGCAGGATTGACGCCAGCGCAATGAAAACAACCACCTGCTGCCATGCGACACCGGCCGGGCCGAGAGCCTCGATCGCGACGCGCACGGTCAGCCCGATCGCCGCAACCTTGGGCGCGCTCGCGAAAAAGGCGGTGACCGGCGTGGGCGCGCCCTCGTAAACGTCCGGCGTCCACATGTGGAACGGCACCGCGCTCATCTTGAAGGCAAGGCCCGCCAGCACGAACACTAGGCCGAACATCTGGCCGGTGTTCACGCCCTCGGCCATCGCGGCCGCCGTACCGGCAAAGCCGGTGGTGCCCGAAAAGCCGTAGAGCAGCGACATGCCATAAAGCAGGATGCCGCTCGCAAGGCTGCCGAGCACGAAATATTTGAGGCCCGCCTCCGCCGAGCGTTCATCCGTGCGCATGAAGCTCGCCAGCACATAGGCGGCAAGGCTCTGCATCTCCAGACCGACATAGAGCGTCAGGAAGTCATTGGCCGACACCATCACCGCCATGCCGACAGCCGAAAGCAGGATGAGGATCGGGAACTCGGCCCGCATTGCCCCGCCCCGGCCGAAAAACCGGGGCGCGACGACGATGCTCGCGGCAGCGGCGATAAAGATGAGGACTTTCGCGAACGCGGCAAAGGCGTCCGCCTTGTAGAGCCCATCGAACATGTCCCCCGCCAGCGCGCCAGGCACCGCGAGCGCGGCGCAAGCGCCAATCAGAGAGAGCACGGACAGCCAGCCGATCGGCTGCGATGCCTCGTCACCCGCCCATGCGGCCACGAGAAGCAGCGCGAGCGCCGAGACGATCAGGGTAAGCTCGGGCAGAATTGGCAGGACGGTCATGCCATGGTCCATCAGTGATGCCCCTCCCCATGGGCAGCGGCGGCGGGCGGCCGCGCTTTGCCCATCGCGAGCATTGCATCGCCTTCGGGCTTGGCGCGCGCAATCCGCGCATTGAGCGCCGCGACATCGGCACGCATCGGTTTCAGGAAACTCTCGGGATAGATGCCCATCCACAGAACCGCGAGCGCAATCGGCACAAGCAGTGCGACTTCGCGCATCGACAGGTCCGGCATGGCTGCGACATCGGGCTTGTCGAGCGGCCCGAACACGACGCGGCGATAGAGGTAGAGCATATAAGCCGCACCCAGAATAATGCCGGTGGTGCAGACCAGCGCGACCCAGCTCGACGCCTCGTAGACGCCCATCAGCGCCAACAGCTCGCCGACGAAGTTGCTTGTGCCGGGCAGGCCGACCGAGGCCATGGTGAACAGCATGAACAGGAGCGCATAACGGGGCATATTGGTAGCGAGCCCGCCATAGCGCGCAATCTCGCGGGTATGGAGCCGGTCGTAGATGACGCCGACGCACAGGAACAGCGCGCCCGATACGAGACCGTGGCCGAGCATGACCATCATCGCGCCCTCGATGCCCTGCTGATTGAAGGCGAACAGACCGACCGTCACGATCGCCATGTGGGCAACGGACGAATAGGCGATTAGCTTCTTCATGTCCTGCTGCACCAGCGCGACGAGGCTGGTGTAGACGACCGCCACCATCGACAGCGCAAAGATCAGCGGAGCGAAATCAGCGGATGCCTCCGGGAACATCGGCAACGAAAAGCGGATGAAGCCATAGCCGCCCATCTTAAGGAGCACGCCCGCCAGGATCACGGAGCCAGCGGTCGGCGCCTGAACGTGCGCGTCCGGCAGCCATGTGTGGACAGGCCACATCGGCATCTTGACCGCAAAGCTGGCGAAAAAGGCGAGCCATAGCCATTTCTGCGCCTCGATCGGGAAGTCATAGGCCATCAGCACCGGAATGCTGGTCGAGCCCGCCTCGCGCGCCATCCACAACATCGCGATCAGCATCAGCACCGATCCGAGCAACGTGTAGAGGAAGAATTTGTAGCTGGCGTAGATGCGCTCGGCCCCGCCCCAGATGCCGATGATGAGATACATCGGGATGAGGCCGGCCTCGAAGAAAATGTAAAACAGGAACAGATCCTGCGCCGCGAACACGCCGATCATCAGCACTTCCATGAACAGGAAGGCAGCCATGTAGAGCCCGACCCGCCTGTCGATCGCTACCCAGCTCGCACCGATGCAGATCGGCATCAGGAACACGGTGAGGAGGATCAGCATGAGGGCGATGCCGTCGATGCCGAGCGCCCAGGCGAAGCGGCCGAAAATCGGCGCATATTCGGTGAACTGCCACTGCGCGGCGCCAGCGGACATGTCGAATTGCTGCCACAGGATCAGCCCGAGGACGAGATCCACCAGCGTTGCCAGCAGCGCGATGCGCCGCGCCTGCGCGGCCTGCGCGAAGAGGCAGCCGATCGCGCCCGCCATCGGTGCAGCAAGCATCAGGGAGAGAATGGGAAATCCGGTCATCGCGCGAACATCGCCCAGCTGGTCGCCGCGGCGAGGCCAATCAGCATCACCAGCGCATAGGAATAGAGATAGCCCGACTGGAGCCGGCGCGTGACCTTGCCGCCCTCAACCACCAGGGCCGCGAGGCCATTGGGACCGAAGCGGTCGATGCCGCCGACGTCGCCGCCCTTCCAGAACAGCCGCCCAAGCAGGAAGGCTGGCTTGACGAAGAGCAGATCATAGAGCTCGTCGAAATACCATTTGTTGAGCAGGAAATCATAGAGCACGCGCCACTGGGCCGTGAACTTCGCCGGCCAGTCCGGGTGCCGGACATAACAGAGCCAGGCGGTGACCAGCCCCGTCGCCATCACGGCAAAGGGCGACCATTTCACCCAAAGCGGCACATGATGGCTTTCGTGCATCAGATGCTCGTTGAAAAACAGCGTGCTGCGCGCCCAGAAGTCGGTGCCCGCCTCGCCGATCATCGCCGGTGCAAAGATCACGCCCGCGAGAACCGCACCGACCGTCAACATCAGCAGCGGGGTCAGCATCGGTGCCGGACTTTCATGAGGATGATATCCGCCGGTGCCGGTCAGCGCGCCATGATGGGCGTTATGATGATGCTCAGCGTGGCTCTCGCCTTGCGTCGATGCGGACTCGGCCTGATGCCCGTGCCCGTCGTGGCCGCTATCGTGGCCATGATCGTGCGCATGCGCGTCGTGCAGCGCATGCTGGATGTGCTCGCTCGCGGCCCAGCGCGGCTGGCCCCAGAAGGTGAGGAACATCAGCCGCCAGCTGTAGAAGCTCGTGAGGAGCGCCGCGAAGACGCCGACCCAGAATGCGCCGACGCCGTTCCCGCCCGAGGCATAGGCGCTCTCCAGGATCGAGTCTTTGGAGAAGAAGCCCGCGAGCCCGATCTCGGTCCCCGGTATGCCGACGCCAGTGATCGCCAGCGTGCCCGCCATCATGCACCAGAAGGTGATCGGGATGCTTTTGCGCAAGCCCCCATAGTAGCGCATGTCCTGCTCATGGTGCATGGCGTGGATCACACTGCCCGCACACAGGAACAGAAGTGCCTTGAAAAATGCATGGGTCAGAAGGTGGAACATCGCCGCGCCATAGGCGCCGACGCCAGCGGCGAAGAACATGTAGCCGAGCTGCGAGCAGGTCGAATAGGCAATCACCCGCTTGATGTCGTTCTGCACCGTGCCGATGGTCGCCGCAAATATGCAGGTCGCAGCGCCTACCGCTGTGACCACGAACATCGCGGTCGCGCTCGTCTCGAACAGGGGCGACAGGCGGCACACCATGAACACGCCCGCCGTCACCATGGTCGCGGCATGGATCAGGGCGGAGACTGGCGTCGGACCTTCCATCGCGTCCGGCAACCAGGTGTGTAGGCCGAGCTGCGCCGATTTGCCCATCGCGCCCAGGAACAGCAGCAGACAAATCAGGGTCATCGTGTCGATGCGGTGGCCGAGGAACCCGATGGTGGAACCGGCCATGCCGGGCGCCGCCTCGAGTATCTCCGGGATGGAGATGGTGCCGAACACCAGATAGACGCCAAAAATGCCCAGCATGAAACCAAGGTCGCCCACGCGGTTGACCACGAAGGCCTTGATCGCGGCGGCGCTGGCACTCGGCTTCTGATACCAGAAGCCGATGAGGAGGTAGGAGGCGAGACCGACCCCCTCCCAGCCGAAGAACATCTGCAACAGGTTGTTCGCCGTCACCAGCATCAGCATGGCGAAGGTGAACAGCGACAGATAGGCAAAGAAGCGCGGCTGATCCGGGTCCTCCGCCATATAGCCCCAGCTGTAGAGGTGAACGAGCGCGGACACCGACGTCACGACGATCAGCATCACGGCGGTCAGCGCGTCGACCCGCAGCGCCCATGCGACGTCGAGGGTGCCGGAGCGTATCCAGGTAAAGGCGGGGGCGACTTGGGCCTCGGCATCACCCAGCCAGAAGCTCGTGAAGATCATCCAGCTGAGCGCGCACGCGATGAACAGGGCGCCGGTTGTCAGCGACTTGGCAACGACATTGCCGAGCATCCGGTTGCCGAGGCCGGCGACGATCGCGGCGACAAGGGGAAGCTGAACGATGAAATGGATGGCTTGCATGGTGCCGCGCTTACCCCTTCATCCGGTTGACGTCGTCGACGGCGATGGTGCCGCGCGCACGGAAGTAGATGACGAGGATGGCAAGGCCGATGGCCGCCTCGCCTGCTGCCACCGTCAGCACGAACATGCTGAAAAGCTGCCCGACGAGATCACCGAGATAGGCGCTGAACGCCACCAGATTGATGTTCACGCTGAGCAGGATCAGCTCGATCGCCATCAGGATGACGATGATGTTCTTGCGATTGACGAAAATGCCCAGAACGCCAAGCACGAACAGGGCCGCACTGACGATGAGATAGTGGGTCAGGCCGATCACAGTTCCACCCCCTGCCCAACGGGCTGGTCGATTTTGACGATCGCCTCCTCCGGCCGACGCATGACCTGGCGGCTGACCTTCTGGCTCTTCACGCCCCCGCGCGCCCGATGCGTGAGCACGATCGCACCCACCATCGCTACCAGCAGGATCAGCCCGGCAATCTCGAACAGGAAGATGTAGCGCGTATAGAGAAGCGTTCCGATCGCTTCGATATTGGGTACCCCGTCCGGCACGGGCGCGATGCGGTGAGCGATCTGGATCGGCCCAGCCCGCCAGGCGGCCGCGCCGAACACGATCTCCCCCAACAGGATGAGCGCGATCAGCACGCCAAACGGCAGATATTCAACGAAACCGGCACGCAGTTCGGCGAAGTCGATGTCGAGCATCATCACGACGAACAGGAACAGCACCGCGACAGCGCCGACATAGACGATGACAAGCAGCATCGCGATGAACTCGGCGCCCAGCAGGATCATGAGTCCCGCAGCGTTGAAAAAGGCAAGGATCAGCCACAGCACGCTATGCACCGGGTTGCGCGCGCTGATCGTCAGCGCACCCGAAAGCAGCACGAGGGCCGCAAACAGGTAGAAGGCGAACGTCTGAATCAAAAACCGGCCCCCATATGTCCCCGCTTCCGCGCCCGCTTAACGATAGGGCGCGTCGGCGGCAAGGTTCGCCGCGATCGCCCGTTCCCACTTGTCGCCATTGGCCAGGAGCTTGGCCTTGTCATAAAGCAGCTCCTCGCGCGTTTCGGTCGCGAATTCGAAATTCGGCCCTTCCACGATGGCATCGACCGGGCACGCCTCCTGACAGAAGCCGCAATAGATGCACTTGGTCATGTCGATGTCATAGCGCGTTGTGCGGCGCGATCCGTCCGCGCGCGGCTGCGCCTCGATCGTGATGGCCTGCGCCGGGCAGATCGCCTCGCACAGCTTGCAAGCGATGCACCGCTCCTCGCCATTGGGATAGCGGCGCAGGGCATGCTCGCCCCGAAAGCGCGGCGAGATCGGGTTCTTCTCGAACGGATAGTTGATCGTCGCCTTGGGCTTGAAAAGATATTTGAGCGTCAGCCAGTGGGCCTGAACGAATTCCCAGAGGGTGAAGCTCTTGACGAGGTGGCCGAAGCTCATGGCGCCTTGCTCCCCGCGGGCAGAACGGTGAATCGGCAGCTGCCCTGAAAATAGAAGCTCGGGTCGATGCCGGTGGAGTTGATGCCGCGCCCGGCGGATATGGTGGCCGTGCCGGCGGCCGTGTCGATGGAGTTCAGGATCACGAAGTTGAACCCTACCGGCGCAGCGGCGGCCAGTTCGACGTGGGTCGGCCAGCTGTCGGACACGCGCTCGAACGCCATGGGCGCCTTGCCGAACCAGTCACCTTCATTGGCCGACAGCATGTAGCTGTCGGTCTTATGGTTCGAAGCGGAGGGCATGAACAGACTCATCGGAAACCGGCCCGCCAGCATCAGATCGGAAGGTTTCTGATCCTTGCTGAGGTCGATGTTGACGATGCGCTTCAGCTCGCAGTCGAACGTGCGCGCAGGGGTCGCCGGGTCGACCACCGGCGTCTTGACCTCAATCTGGCCCTCCGCCGCAGGGGCGGATGTCGCCGCGAGAAGAAGAAGCGCGTTAAACACCAGCATATCTCGTCGCCATCAGGAAGCCCGATATCACCACCACGAACAGCAGCGACATGGGCAGGAAGATTTTCCAGCCAAGCCGCATCAGCTGATCGTAACGATAGCGCGGTACGGTCGCCTTTACCCAGCTGAACACGAAGAAGAAAAATAGAATTTTCGCAAACAGCCAAATGATGCCAGGCACATAATAGAGCGGTGCCCAGTCAACCGGCGGCAGCCAGCCACCCCAGAAGAGGATGGCGTTGAGCGCGCACATCAGCAGCACATTGGCATATTCGCCGAGCCAGAACAGCGCGAAGGCCATCGACGAATATTCGGTCTGATAGCCCGCGACCAGTTCCGACTCCGCTTCGGTGAGGTCGAACGGTGCCCTCGCCGTCTCCGCCATGCCGGAGATGAGGAACACCACGGCCATCGGGAACAGCAGCGGGTTGAAGCCGTTGCCGTTCAGAAAGCCGTAATAGCCCCTCTGCGTCATCACGATGGTCGACAGGTTGAAGCTGTCCGCCCACAGCACCACGCAGATCAGGATGAAGCCGATCGAAACCTCGTAGCTGATCATCTGTGCCGAGGCACGCATCGCCGAGAAGAACGGATATTTGGAGTTCGATGCCCATCCGGACATGATCACGCCATACACACCGAGCGAACTGATCGCGAGGATGTACAGGAGGCCGACATTGATATCCGCCAGCACCAGCCCTGCATCGAACGGGATCACCGCCCAGGCCATCAGTGCGACCGTGAAGGTGATGATCGGTGCCATCAGGAACAGGCCGCGATTGGCCGCCGAGGGGATGATCGTCTCCTGCAGGAACACTTTCAGGCCATCGGCAAAGCTCTGGAGCAGCCCGAACGGGCCGACGACGTTCGGCCCCTTGCGCAGCGCGATCGCCGCCCAGATGCGCCGGTCCGCATAGATGACCATCGCGACCGCCAGCATCAGGGGCAAAGCAATGACCAAGATGTCGAGGAGCGTGGCGATGACCCACGCGCCTTCATAGGGCAGCCCGAGATAGGTGAACCAGCTGGTCATTCCGCCGCCTCCGCCTCGGTCTCGCCATGGATGAGTTCGGCCGAGCATCGCTGCATCGTCGGGCTCGCCCGGCAGATGGCGTTGGTGAGGTAGAAATCCTTCACCGGATAGCCGATGCTGCCGGACGGGCTGGCGGGCAGCGACGGAACGCTCCAGCCAAAATTGGTCAGCCCCTCCTCGCCCAGCGCCGGAACCGCCGCAAACATCGCCGCCCGCAAGCCATCGAAGCTGTCAAACGGCAGCGTCTTGCCCATCGCTTCCGACAAGGCGCGCAGGATCGACCAGTCCTCGCGCGCGTCACCCGGCGCGAACACCGCCTTGTCGCCGCGCTGCACCCGCCCTTCAAGGTTCACATAGGTGCCAGCCTTCTCGGTGTAGGCCGCGCCCGGCAGGACGATATCCGCCGCATGCGCGCCCTTGTCGCCATGATGGCCGATATAGACCTTGACGCTCCGCCCGAAAGCATCGAACGGCACCTCGTCCGCGCCCAGCAGGAACAGAAGTTTCGGGGCCGCCGCCGCCATCGCCCGAATGCCGCCATCCATCGCATAGCCGAGCATCAGCCCGCCCATACGGCTCGCCGAAATATGCAGCGCGTTGAAGCCGTTCCAATCGTCGCGCACGAGGTTGCATTGCTCTGCCAGCGACAGCGCCGCGCCGTGCAGGCCGTCAACAGCCAGTCCGCCGCCGCCCAGGATGATGGCGGGCCGCTCGGCGCCCTTCAGCGCCTCGGTCACATGCTGCGGCAGATTCGTGGCCAGCGTCGCGTCTTCGCCGAGCCACTCGACCTTGTACGTCAGATCGACTGGCGTGCCGATGGCAAAAACCCTGGCGCGCTTTTTGTAAACCGCCTTGCGGATGCGCGTGTTGACCAGCGGCGCTTCCCAGCGCGGATTG
>CAZGVX010000007.1:35193-73597 GCA_964529225.1 uncultured Sphingobium sp. | reverse complement strand
TCGTCGACCTGCTGGCGCCCTACGCCAAGGGCGGCAAGATCGGCCTGTTCGGCGGTGCGGGCGTGGGCAAGACCGTGCTCATCCAGGAGCTCATCAACAACATCGCCAAGGGCCATGGCGGCACCTCGGTGTTCGCGGGCGTCGGTGAGCGCACCCGCGAGGGCAACGACCTGTATCACGAGTTCCTCGACGCGGGCGTCATCGCCAAGGACGCCGATGGCAACGCAATTTCCGAAGGCTCCAAGGTGGCGCTGGTCTATGGCCAGATGAACGAGCCGCCGGGCGCCCGCGCGCGCGTCGCGCTGTCGGGCCTCACCATCGCCGAATATTTCCGCGATGTCGAAGGGCAGGACGTGCTGTTCTTCGTCGACAACATCTTCCGCTTCACGCAGGCCGGTTCGGAAGTGTCGGCGCTGCTCGGCCGTATCCCCTCGGCCGTGGGCTATCAGCCGACCCTCGCCACCGACATGGGCGCGCTGCAGGAGCGGATCACCTCGACCACCAAGGGTTCGATCACCTCGGTGCAGGCCATCTACGTGCCCGCCGACGATTTGACCGACCCGGCGCCGGCGACGTCCTTCGCGCACCTTGACGCGACGACCGTGCTCAACCGCGCGATTTCGGAACTCGGCATCTATCCGGCGGTCGATCCGCTCGATTCGACCAGCCGTGTGCTCGAGCCGCGCGTCGTGGGTCAGGAGCATTACGAGACCGCCCGCGCCGTTCAGGCGATCCTGCAGAAGTACAAGTCGCTGCAGGACATCATCGCCATTCTCGGCATGGACGAGCTCTCCGAAGAGGACAAGCTGACGGTCGCGCGCGCGCGCAAGATCCAGCGTTTCCTGTCGCAGCCCTTCCACGTCGCCGAGGTGTTCACCGGCATCCCCGGCAAGTTCGTCGCGGTCGAGGACACGATCAAGTCGTTCAAGGCGGTGGTCGACGGCGAGTATGACCATCTGCCCGAAGCGGCCTTCTACATGGTCGGCGGCATCGACGAAGCGGTCGAGAAGGGCAAGAAGCTGGCGGCGGAAGCGGCCTGACAATAGAGTTGCGCGCAGTTGGGCCGTCCGGTCCGGCTGCGCCATCGGACGGAGCGATCATGCTGCATTTTGAACTTGTAACCCCCGAAAAGCTGATCCTCTCCGAGGACGTCCATATGGTCGTCGTGCCCGGCACGGAGGGCGAATTCGGCGTGCTGGAGGGCCATGCGCCCTTCATGTCGACCGTCAAGGACGGCGCCCTCAAGGTCTATGCCAGGGACGGCGCAGCGCCGACCGAAATCATGGTCGAGGGCGGCTTTGCCGAGGTGTCCGAAAAGGGCCTCACCGTGCTGGCGGAGAAGGCGGGCTAGGCGGCGGAGCTGGCAAGCACGCACGCCACGATGCTGGACTCGGGCGGCCGGCCGAAGATCCGGCACCGCCAACCTCTGAAATCGGCGACCGCAACCGGATGCGTGATCCCCCGCGTGCCGGGAACGCTCCGGTCATAGAGCCAGAGAATAGCTGCGTCGGGTAAGCGCGAGGCCGCATCCAGCAGCCGGGGCGCCGGGTCGACGCCGGGCGCTATCTGCGGCACGTGCACGGTCACATGCCGCCCCGCGCGATTCAGGAAGAAGCCCCCCACTTCCCGCATATGGGCGGGGTCCGAAAAATCACCGGTGGGATTATCCCAGAAGAAGACGAGATGGTCGGCCCGGCCATTGTCGGCAATCCACTGCGATGCCTGCTCGAACTCGAGATAATGGCGCCGGTCATTCTCGGGATGCGCAAGCGCGATGCGCAGAAAGCCCAGTGACAACACCGACATGACAAGCAGGAGAACCATGCTGGCGCGCGGATAGAAGCGATCGAGTCCGCGCATCCACACCGCCAGTCCCAGCAGTACCGCCGGCACATAGGGGAGCAGATAACGCGTGGTGAAGCTCGCCGAGATGCAGCCGATACCGAAGATCACCAGCGCGGCGACGCCCCCGGAGCCGAAGGTCAGCGCGTCGGCGTGCGTGAATCGCAGCCGCTCGGCCACATCCTTTCTCGCCAGCGCGACAGCGCCGGAGAGGAGCATGGCTGGCGCCAGAAAGTTCCCCAGCAAAGGATAGGCGAAGAATACGCCTGGCAGCTGCGTAATCGCGCCGGGACGCAGCGGATTATACCATGTCTGGCCGGAAGTCGCGTAGCTGAGGAGAAAATGCATGTGCACCGCCCCCCAGGCGAGGAAGGGCAGCAGCACGAATGCCGCCGGCCACGTCTTCAGCGCGCGGCCGCGACAATGGCCAAGATAGGCGAGCCCCTGCACGAGGCTGATGACGGCCGCATGATAGTGCGTCAGGATGGCCAAACCGCTCACCGCCACCCAGAGGCTTGCCAGAGCCGTGCCCGGCGCCGAAATCAGTCGCAGGAACAGCGCCGCCTGAACCGCGGTCAGCAGCATCACCAGCGCATAGCTCCGCGCTTCGGTCGCTTCGCTGAAAGCGGGTGTGTAGAGCGCCACGAGGCTCGCCCAGATGACCGCCACCCGCCGGTCGGGATGGCCGCGCCACAGGATGAACAGCGGGGTAGCGATGCTTGCCGCCAGGCTTGGCAGGCGCAGCGCGATCGACCCGGACCCCGCTACCTTTTCCCACGCCCAGACCACCAGATAATAGACCGGCCCGCCCAGCTCGTGCGTCAGCCACTCCCATAGGCCTGCGCCCGTGCGCTGTGTCGCGATAACGCCGGTGAACGTCTCGTCGAACCAGAACGGCGCCGTGAGGCCGCCGAAAAGGCGGTTCGCAAGCCCCGCAACGAGTGCCGCCACAACCCCCAGATAGAGTGCGTCGACCCGGTCGATCCGTTCGCCAGCGCCCGCGCGGCGCATCAGAAATCCAACGCTCATGCCCATGAGTCCGTCGCAGGTTGATCAGGCAGCTACGGTGTCAGGGTAGCGAAAACTGGTTAATGCGGCGTGAGGTCGTCGCTCTTTCCAACGGTTAGGCATTTCTGAACAATTCCCTTCTAAGACCCTGACGATGATGAATTCTGCGTTGCGTGGGGCGGAGTGAAATGAGCGCATTCGGTCGTAAGAACGGCGTGGGTTCGCGCGGCGGATTTGGTCTGGCGCGACCCATGGGAGCGCCCGCCGGGGCAACGCCCGGCGCTGGCGCTGGCGCCCAGTTCCCGCCGCTGCCCGAGCCGACGGCGCCCGCCGCGTCCGAGCCTGTCCCCGCCGCCGCGACCGATCGCAACGCCGACGCCATGCAGCGCCTGTCCGACCGGATGAACGGCGACCATACGCCCGATGCCGGCGGGCAGGGTTTTGAGGCGTCCGTTCACAAGATCAAGGAACAGGTGCTGCCGCGTCTGCTCGAGCGCGTCGACCCGGAGGCGGCGGCCAGCCTCTCCAAGGACGAGCTTGCCGAGGAATTCCGTCCGATCATCACCGAGGTGTTGGCCGAGCTCAAGCTCACGCTGAACCGTCGCGAACAGTTCGCGCTCGAAAAGGTGCTGGTCGACGAACTGCTCGGCTATGGCCCGCTGGAGGAACTGCTCTCCGACCCCGACATCTCGGATATCATGGTCAACGGGCCGCAGCAGACCTACATCGAAAAGAAGGGCAAGCTGCAGATCGCGCCCATTCATTTCCGCGACGAACAGCATCTGTTCCAGATTGCCCAGCGGATCGTCAATCAGGTCGGCCGCCGTGTCGACCAGACAACGCCGCTTGCCGACGCCCGCCTGCCCGACGGCAGCCGCGTCAACGTGATCGTGCCGCCCCTCAGCCTCAAGGGAACGGCGATCTCGATCCGTAAGTTTTCCGCCAAGCCCATCACGCTCGACAATCTCGCCGGCTGGGGCGCGATGAGCCAGAAGATGTGCACCGCGCTCAAGATCGCGGGCGCCTGCCGCTTCAACATCGTGATTTCCGGCGGCACCGGCTCCGGCAAGACGACGATGCTGAACGCCCTGTCCAAGATGATCGACCCCGGCGAGCGCGTGCTGACCATTGAGGACGCGGCCGAACTGCGGCTCCAGCAGCCGCATTGGCTGCCGCTCGAAACCCGTCCGCCGAACCTTGAGGGTCAGGGCGCGATCACGATCGGCGATCTCGTCAAGAACGCGCTGCGTATGCGCCCGGACCGCATCATCCTGGGCGAAATCCGTGGCGCGGAGTGCTTCGACCTTCTTGCCGCGATGAACACCGGCCATGATGGTTCGATGTGCACGCTCCACTCCAACTCCCCGCGCGAATGTCTGGGGCGTATGGAGAACATGATCCTGATGGGGGACATCAAGATTCCCAAGGAGGCCATTTCCAAGCAGATCGCCGACTCCGTCGACCTCATCGTGCAGGTCAAGCGCCTGCGCGATGGCTCGCGCCGCACCACCAACATCACCGAGGTGATCGGCATGGAAGGCGACGTCATCGTCACCCAGGAACTTTTCAAGTTCGAATATCTGGACGAGGATGCCGACGGCAAGATCATCGGCGAATATCGCTCCATGGGCCTTCGCCCCTATGCGCTCGAAAAGGCGCGCAGCTTCGGCTTCGATCAGGCGCTGCTGGAGGCGTGCCTCTAAGGTGCTTGTCCGTCGCCGGTGTTGGGGTTAGCTTCCGGGCACCCCCTCGTTGCCGGAGCCTGTCCCATGACCCGTCTCTCTGCCCTGCTGCTGATGGCCACCGCGCCCGTGGCGTTCCTGACGACGGCCTGCATGGCCGAAACCACCCCCGCGCCCGATGCCGAGATTGCAGCGGCGGTGGCCGCCCCCACGCGCACGCCCGCGAATGTCGCGCGCGACATCTATCGCCACCCCACCGAGACACTTGCCTTTTTCGGGGTCACGCCGGGGCAGACCGTGCTGGAATTCAGTCCCGGCGGCGGCTGGTATACGGAAATCCTCGCCCCGCTCACCGCTGGCAGGGGCACGCTTTATGCCGCGCAGGCGCCCGGCAAGGGTTATGATGCGCTGGCGGCCAAGTTCGCCGCCGACACCAAGACCTATGGCGCGGTGAAGCTGGTGCCATGGCCACCGGAAGCGGCCGTGCCGGTCGGATCGGTCGACACGATCCTGACCTTTCGCAACATTCACAACATGGTGATGGGCGGCACCGCGCCCGACCAGTTCAAACGCTTTTTCGACCTCTTGAAGCCCGGCGGGGTGCTCGGCATCGTCGACCACCGACTGCCGGAAAATCGCGACAGCGCGCTCGAAAAATCCAGCGGTTACCTCAAGCTCTCAACGGTCAGGAAGCTCGCGACGGACGCCGGTTTCGTGCTGGAGGCCGAATCGGAAATCAACGCCAACCCCAGGGACAGTGCGGACTGGCCAGATGGCGTGTGGACATTGCCGCCCACCCTCCGAAAGGGCGAGGTCGACCGCGCCAAATATCTGGCCATCGGCGAGAGCGACCGCATGACACTTCGGTTCCGCAAGCCGAAGTGAACCTCCGGCTCAGGGCAGGATGAACAGGGGCGTCGCGAGCAGCAGCGCGAGCGCCAGCATGATCCTGTCCTTGACCCGCACCCCGGCCCAGCCGAACAGCCCGCCGTCCCTGCGCCAGAACAGCGGACAGCACAGAGCGGCGAGCAGCAGCGCGCCGTTGCCAAATTGCCAGGCGAACGGCACCCCGCCCTGCTCGCGCAGGGCGATGCCGCTGAGCCCGAAGGCGATCGTCAGCAGCCAGGCGATCAGGCGCACAAATTGGGTTTCCGGGTCATCGCATTAAGAACGGTATCCCTGTGCGAAGCTTTATAAGCTGTTCGCCCTCCCCTGCCCGCTGCCCACCTCGTCGCAAATCTCTCCCTGCGTTACATTTTTGTTTAAGTTTTATGACGATTATGTGACAATCAGTCAGGCCTCGCAACAGGCGGAGGCAATAAGGCATTGGGAAGGATGGAAAAATGAAAGCACATGTGGGATGGCTCATCGCGTCATTCATGGCATTCACCACGCCCGTGGCGGCTGTTGCGAATGATCGCGCGACGGACCGTAATCCTGTTTCGACCTCCGGCTTTGACGCCCAGGGAAGCTATTCCGCCAGTATACCGACCGCGGATGTCGACCTGACGACCGCGCAGGGATGGTCGACCGTGTCGGCCCGTGCCCGGAGCGCCGCCGACAGCGTTTGCGCGGACACCGACGCCCAGGCATTCGGGGGTTATCGCGACGCCGTCATCGAATCATGCCGGGCTGGCGTCGTGAAGGACATCATGACAGCCCTTGGTGCTGCACGGACACAGGCAATCAATATGCGCACGGAATTCTGACGGCTGCCGACGCAGTGATCCCCGGCCTCGCAGGGGCCGGGTGATCGCCCGGTTTGCTTTGGGTGACTGCCCTTTCGCATCCGGCCTAGCCCCGCTATCGCATGTTCCATGGCCCTTTCCGATGACATTGCCCTCGCCAGCGCCCTTGCCGATGCGGCGGGTGCCGCGATCCGCCCCTTTTTCCGCGCGCGCTGCGACATCGAGGACAAGGCCGACGCCTCCCCGGTGACGGAGGCCGACCGCGCGGCGGAGCGCGCCATCCGCGCCATCCTCGACAGGGAACGCCCGGCTGACGGCATCATCGGCGAGGAATATGGCGCCGAGCGCGCCGGGGCCGCGCGCCAGTGGGTGCTCGACCCGATCGACGGCACCAGAAGTTTCATCGCCGGACGACCCATTTTCGGCACGCTGATCGCGCTCATGCAGGATGGCTGGCCGATCCTGGGGGTCATCGACCAGCCGATCACGGGCGAACGCTGGATCGGCGCCATGGGCCGCCCCACCCTTCTCAACGGCGCCCCGGTCCAGGCGCGCGCCTGCTCCGCTCTGGACCGGGCCATTCTCGCCTCCACCGGCCCGCAATATTTCGCGGACTGCACCGGCGAGCACTTCGCCATCCTCGCAGGCCAGTGCCGCGATACCGTCTGGGGCGGCGACTGTTACAATTACGCGCTGCTCGCGAGCGGCCATGTCGACATCGTGGTCGAGACCGGCCTCAAACTCCACGACATCGCCGCGCTGGTGCCGGTGGTCGAGGGTGCGGGCGGGCGCATGTGCGACTGGTCGGGCGATCCGATCAGCGATGCCAGCGATGGCCGGGTGATCGCGCTCGGCGATCCCGCACGGCTGGATGACGTGCTGGAGGCGCTGCACCATGGCGGGCACGATCATTGACAGGCTGGTTCAGCCTTCCCTGAACCCCACACAAAGCCGCCATTCACAGCCTGTTCAATGCGGCCGAACTATGGCATCGCCATGACGATGACTTCTCGCTTCGCTCTCGCCCTTGCTGCTGGCGCGACAATGCTTTTGGGCGCTGTCCCGAGTTACGCTCAGCGCGAGCCGGATGATCGGCGGGCGCGCCGCATGTATCACATGCCCGATCAGGACAAGGTGCGAGAGGCCCTGCTCGACGGGTCGGTCATGCCGTTCGAGCTCATCAAGCGCCGGGTGGAGCAGCAGATGGGAGACGATGCCGAATATCTGGGATCGGAGTTCATTCCATCGCGCAATGCCTATCGGCTGAAATTCATGCGCAATCGTAACGTTGTCTGGGTTGATGTGGACGGGCGAACCGGCAATATCACCGCCTGGGCGCGCTGATGCCAGGAAAGGGAACGCGATGCGCTTGCTAATCGTCGAGGACGAACCGACTCTCGGTCCCCAGCTCAAGGCGACACTGGAGGCAACCGGCTATGCGGTGGACCTTGCAACCGACGGCGAGGACGGGCACTTTCTCGGTAGCACCGAGAGCTACGACGCGGTCATCCTCGACCTCGGCCTGCCGGAGATCGACGGGCTCACCGTTCTTGACCGTTGGCGCAAGGAGGGCAAAGCTTTCCCCGTTCTCGTCCTCACCGCGCGCGACAGCTGGTCCGACAAGGTCGCGGGGCTGGACGCCGGGGCGGACGACTATCTCGCCAAGCCCTTTCAGGCCGAGGAACTCATCGCGCGACTTCGCGCCCTCATCCGCCGCTCGACCGGCAATGCCTCAAGCGAGCTGATTGCCGGAGACGTGCGGCTGGACACGCGCTCTGGCCGCGTCACGCTCAAGGGCGACCCGGTCAAGCTCACCGCGCAGGAGTATAAGCTCCTTTCCTACCTGCTGCACAACAAGGGTAAGGTTGTCAGCCGCACCGAGCTGATCGAGCACATTTACGATCAGGATTTCGATCGCGATTCCAACACCATAGAGGTATTTGTCACCCGCATCCGCAAAAAGCTGGGCGCGGACGTGATCTCGACGATCCGCGGCCTCGGCTACAGCCTCGACGAGCCGGCGGCCGGCTGAGCCGGTCTACCCGGCAGCCATGGCCACCACCCCGCCCGACACGACACCGCTGCGCTCGACCGGCTCGCTGAGCCGGCGCATGCTCGGGCTTGCGGCGCTCTGGATTCTCGTCCTTCTGCTTGGCGGCGGCATCGCGCTGGATCGAATCCTTTCGAACGCCGTCACGCGCAGCTTCGACGAGGGGCTGAAATATGTGCTGACCGCGATGCTGAGTTCGGCCGAAATCGGCCCGGAGGGCGAGGTGCTGTTCAACCGCCCGCTTGCGGACCAGCGTTTCCTGGAACCCGCCAGCGGTCTTTATTATCAGATCAGCGGTCAGGGCCATGAGGACTGGCGCTCGCGTTCGCTCTGGGATCGCGCCCTGAAAGTGCGGCCCCAAAAGGCCCGGTCGGGCTTCACGGTCTATGACAGCGATGAGTTTCCCGGCGAACCGCTGCGCGTGATGCAGCAGCAGGTGATCCTGCCAGGCAGCAAGACGAGCTGGACGTTCCTCGTGGCCCAGGCGCGCTCGGGCCTGGACGGGCAGATCAAGGCGCTGCGCGCCACGCTCGTCAACAGCTTCGCGCTGCTCGGCCTTGGTCTCGTCCTGCTCTCGGGGCTCCAGATTTTCTATGGGCTGATGCCGCTCCGACAGGTGCGGCTCGAGATCGCCCGGATGCGGCGCGGCGAAAAGTCGCGCGTCACCGCCCCGCTGCCGAGCGAAGTCCGCCCGCTCGTCGAGGAACTCAACGCGCTTATTGCCCATAATGAGGCGCAGGCCGAGGAAGCCCGTCGCCATGCCGGCAATCTCGCCCATGCGCTCAAGACGCCGCTGACCGTGGTAATGAACGCCGCAACCGCGCAGGCGAGCGACCTGGGGCCGACGGTGATGCGGGAGACAGCGACGATGCGCCGCCAGATCGACCATCATCTCGCCCGCGCGCGTGCCGTCGGACGGCGCGGTGCCACCCAGAGCCGGGCGCTCGTCTGGCCGTCGCTTGAGGCCGTGGAGCGCGCGGTCGAGCGACTATATCCGGCGGTGCGCTTCGACCGGACCGGCGACATGACGGCTAGCGTTCGGCTGGAGCGGCAGGATCTCGAGGAGCTGCTCGGCAACCTTGTCGAAAACGCCGCGAAATATGGCGGCGGATCGGTTTTCGTAACCGTGTCGCGCCACGGCGGCATGGTCGAGATACTGGTGGAGGACGACGGAACCGGCATCCCGGAGGCCGAACGCGCCGGCCTGTTCACGCGCGGCGCGCGGCTCGACACCGGCAAGCCCGGCACCGGCCTTGGCCTTGCCATCGTCCGCGACGTCGCGGAGATTTACGGCGGATCGGTCGCGCTTGACGAGAGCGAAGACCTTGGCGGCCTTGCGGTGCGGCTCATCCTGCCGGCGGGCTAGAGCCGAGGCCGTCGCCCCGTCAGCCCTCCAGCTGGCTCTGGAGCGTCCTGATGTCGGCGTCCATGTCCGCGTTCTCGCGGCGGAGCGCCTCGATGGTGCGGATCGCGTGGATCACCGTCGAATGGTCGCGCCCGCCAAAGATGCGGCCGATTTCCGGGAGTGAGCGCGGTGTCAACTTCTTGGCGAGATACATCGCCACCTGACGCGGCCGCGCGACGGCCCGCGCGCGCCGGGCCGACCGCATCTCCGCAAAGTCGATGCGATAATGGGCGGCGCAGGCTCGCTGAATTTCGTCGATCGTGATGCGCCGGGCGGCAGCCTTCAGCGAATCGGCCAGCACGGACTGCGCCATCTCCAGCGTCACCGCCCGCCCCATCAGCTGCGAATAGGCAATGAGCTTGTTGAACGCGCCCTCAAGCTCGCGAATGTTCGATCGGATCGAGCGGGCGAGCAGGTCGATCACCTCGTCGCTTACCGTCACCGCCCCCGTTGCCTCGCGCCGGGCGCGCAGGATCGCAAGGCGCAGCGGCAGGCCAGCCGGCTGGATATCCGCCACCAGACCGCCGGTGAGACGCGACAGGATGCGCTTGTCGAGCCCGTCGATCGCCTGCGGCGCGCGGTCGGCGACGATGGCGATACGCGCACCATGGTCGATGAGCTCGTTCAGCGTGTGGAGGAACTCTTCCTGGGTCGCGCCCTTGCCGGCGATGAACTGGATGTCGTCGATAAGAAGGAGCCGGGCCGTCCGTAGCCGCTGCTTGAACGCCATCGCGTCGTTGGCTTTGAGCGCATTGACGAACTCGAGCATGAAACGCTCGGCCGACATGTAAAGCACATGGCCGCCACCGGCGTGGCGCGCATAATCGGCGGCGATGGCGTGAAGCAGGTGCGTCTTGCCCTGGCCGGTCGCACCGTGAATGAAAAGCGGGTTAAACATCGGCGCGTCAGGCGAGGCGAGCGCCTTGGCGGCGGTCAGCGCGAGGCGATTGCTGTCATCGGCGACAAAGGTCGTGAAATCGTGACGCGGCCGGAAACCGTCGGCAAATGCCGTCTCGGCCGAAGCCGCCTGCACTGAATCCGCCGGGAGCGCCGCCTCCCCGGCGGGCACCAGTGTCAACGCCGGAGCCGTTCCCGAACGTCGGACGATCTTGACCTCCTCGACCCCCAGACGCTGCGCACGCCATGCCAGCGTGAGGCGGGCGCCAAAGTTGCTCGACACATAGCTGGCGACAAAGTCTGAAGGTGCCCAAAGCTCGAGCAGACCCGTTGACGGGCAAAGCGGGCCCAGCACCAGCGGCTTCAGCCACTGATCGAACGGCCGCGCGCCGATGTCGCGTCGCAGCCCGGCGCGGATCACCTGCCAGACGGCGTCGATCCGCTGACCTTCCATATCCGCTACCGCCTGACCTGTCGCCGGGAGAGCATGATCATCTCCGGTCCCCCGCCTGTGATCCTGACCGAGATTCTGGCCCCGGCCCACGTCGTTGCCTGCATTCAATGCTTTGACCATCTGCCGCAACCGTTCCTCTGCACATAGGGATCGACTGACCAGCCGCCCCTTGCCCACCCATTTATAGTCAAGCAGCCGCACTCCCTGACGTATGGTCGCCAAGGCCCAACGAGTGCATGATGCTGCTTACGAGACGTGCCGGAGATTCGGTTGGCGCGCTCGGAGGGGTGTTGTTGCATCGGCCCAGCAGGCGATCAAGAGCCCAAACCGTCAAATAAATGAAATAAAGATGTTGACGCCGGAAATCCTTAATCAACAGTTAAACGCAAATGATTTCAATCATTTGGACCCAATATTGCAGTATTGAGACACTGCGAATCGCGGACTGAGGCGGCATTCCGATTCATGTGCGGGCGCCAGTCACATTTTTGTCACAGAAAAGAAAAACCCGCCCGGCGGAAGGCCGGACGGGAGCATGTTTCAGGCCCGGCGAAAGCCGGGTGGAGAGCCGATCAGGCCAGCGCCTGCACCCGCTTGGTGAGCCGCCCGAATTTACGCGATGCCGTATTCTTGTGGAGCACGCCGCGCGCGACACCCCGCGCCAGCTCCGGCTGCACAACCGCCAGCGCGCTCTGCGCCTCTGCCTTGTCACCGCTGGCGCAGGCCAGCTCGACCTTGCGCACGAGGGTGCGGATGCGGCTCGTGCGCGCGCCATTGATTTCGGCCCTGCGCGCGTTGCGGCGGATGCGCTTCTTTGCCTGGGGCGTATTGGCCATATGTGCTCGACTGCTCCGAACTGATTCGATGATAGCGGGAACGGACCGCATCGGCCCGCGAAGTGCGCGCCCTTAGCGGGCGGCTGACCTTTCGTCAAGCATTGCTCGGCGACTCAGTGCTGGCACGCGGGGCACCAGAAGGTCGAACGCCCGCCGTCCACCCGCCGGATTACCGTGCCACCGCAGGGGCAGGGCCGCCCTTCGCGGCCATAGACCCGCCAGTCCTTCGCAAAATAGCCGAGCTCGCCGTCCGGCCGCGCATAGTCTCGCAGCGTCGAGCCACCCGCGACGATGGCCGCTGCCAGCACATCGCGCACCGCCTCCGCCAGCCGCGCGAGCCGCGCACGGGCGATCTGCCCTGCCGGCTGCCCAGGCGCGATCCCGGCCATATTGAGCGCCTCGCAGACATAGATGTTGCCGAGGCCGGCCACGATCCGCTGGTCAAGCAGCATCGCCTTGATCGGCGCCACCCGCCCGGCGAGCACCTCAGCAAGATAGGCGGCGGTGAAATCCGGTCCGAGCGGCTCCGGCCCCATGACGGCAAAGGCGGGATAGGCACCCAGCCCCTCGCTATGCACGATATCGACAAAGCCGAAGCGCCGGGGATCGCGCAGCGCCAGCCGTCGTCCCTCCCCGGTTTCGATCAGCAGATGGTCATGAACGCCGGTCGCCTCCGGGTCGATAAGCCAGCGCCCCGACATGCCGAGGTGAAAGATCATCGTGTCCGCCCTGTCGGTGTGGACAAGGCCATATTTGGCACGCCGGGCAAGGCCGGTCACGCGCGCGCCGGTCAACCGCTGGCGCAGGTCCGGCGGAAAGGGCTTGCGCAGGTCCGCGCGGCGCATTTCGACCAGGGTCAGCCGCTGCCCCTCGAGCGGTGCGCGAAGGCCTGCGACTGTGGTTTCGACCTCGGGAAGCTCGGGCATGGGGCCTGCTGTTATCAGCCTTTGCGGGGCGCGCAACATCGGGCTAGGGAGAGGCGCATGACCGACAGTGTTTCCTTCGGCTACCGCGATGTAGCCGCCACGGACAAGACCGCCATGGTGGGGGAGGTGTTCTCGAGCGTCGCCCGCCGCTACGACATCATGAACGATGCCATGTCGGGCGGGCTCCACCGTCTGTGGAAGGATCATTTCGCCCGCCGGGTGAAACCGCGCGCCGGGGAGGTGATCCTCGACATGGCAGGGGGCACCGGCGACATTGCCTTCCGCCTCGCGCGCAGCGGCGCGGCGATCACGGTCGCCGACATCAATGCGGATATGCTGAAGGTCGGCATGGACCGGGCGGGGCGGCGCGGCATCGACGGGCTGATCTGGGCCGAGGAAAATGCCGAGGCTCTCTCCTTCGGAGATCGCGCCTTCGACGCCTACACGATCGCGTTCGGCATCCGGAATGTCACCGACATTCCTGCGGCGCTCAAGGAGGCGCACCGGGTTCTCAAGTTTGGCGGGCGCTTCTTCTGCCTGGAATTCTCGACGACGCAGTGGCCGGGGTTCGCCGATGTCTATGACGCCTATTCCCACCATCTGGTGCCCCGGCTCGGCAAGCTCCTCGCCAATGATGCGGACAGCTATCGGTACCTTATCGAGTCGATCCGCCGCTTCCCGGACATGCCCGCCTTCGCCGCGATGGTCGAGGCGGCAGGCTTCACGCAGGTGAAGGCAGAACCGATCCTTGGCGGACTGGTCGCGATCCACAGCGGCTGGAAAATCTGAGGCCGCGCCCGCCCGAGTGACCAGCCACGCCACCCATCTCTGGCGGCTCCTCAAATGGGGCCGGACCCTCGCCCGCCACGGTGCCTTGCGGGGCATCGAGCGCGACCCCGCGACACCGCCCCCGGTGCGGCGCATCGCTCGCCTCGCCAGGCTCGGCGCGCGCGTGCCGAAGCAGGCGCGCTATGCCGAGGCCTTTCAGGCGATCGGCCCGGCCGCGATCAAGTTCGGGCAGACGCTCGCCACCCGCCCCGATCTCGTTGGCGAGGATGTCGCGCGCGATCTGCTGGCGCTTCAGGACTCGCTGCCGCCGCTGCCGTTCACCGCCATCCGCCGCCAGATCGAGACCAGCTTCGGCCGTCCGCTCGAGGCGCTCTACAGCCGTTTCGACGAGACGCCGGTGGGCGCCGCCTCCATCGCGCAGGTCCATCGCGCCACCACGACGGAGGGGCGCGATGTCGCGGTGAAGGTGCTCCGCCCTGGCGTGGCGGAGAAGTTCGCGGCCGATATCATGACCTATGAGTGGGCGGCGGCGCATCTCGAGGCCTTCGGCGGCGAGGCGGCGCGGCTGCGACCCCGGCTTGTCATCGCCAATTTCAAACGCTGGACGGTGCGCGAACTCGACCTGCGGCGGGAGGCGGCGTCTGCCTCGGAGCTGGCGGAGGCGATGGCAGCGGTCGAGGGCTATGTGATCCCCGGCATCGACTGGGACCGCACCGCAGGCAAGGTCATGACGCTCGACTGGATCGACGGCATCAAGATCGCCAATCGCGAGGCGCTGGTCGCGGCGGGCCATGACCTCGAAACCATTGCGGCGCGGCTCGTCAACAGCTTCCTCCGGCAGGCCATCGCCGAGGGCTTCTTTCACGCCGACATGCACCAGGGCAATCTGTTCGTGAAGGCCAATGGCGACATCGCCGCGATCGACTTCGGCATCATGGGACGGATCGACCGGCGCGCGCGGGCCTGGCTCGCCGAAATCCTCTACGGCCTCATCACCGGCAACTACAAGCGCGTGGCCGAGATCCATTTCGAAGCGCAATATGTGCCCGCGCACCACAATGTCGCCGAGTTCGCGACGGCGCTGCGCGCGGTCGGCGAGCCGATGCGCGGCAAGCCGGTCAGCGAACTGTCGGTCGGGCAGATGCTCGACGGGCTGTTCGCCATCACCCGCGACTTCGATATGCAGGTGCAGCCGCACCTCTTGCTCCTTCAGAAGACGATGGTGATGGTCGAGGGGGTCGCGACCATGCTCCACCCCGGCATCAACATGTGGGACGTCTCCGGCCCTTATGTGAAGGCGTGGATCCGGGACGAGCTGGGGCCGGAGGCGAAGCTTGCCGATGCGCTGATCGAGGGGGCGAAGACGCTCGCGCGAATCCCCGCGCTGGTCCGGCGTATCGAGGACATGTTCCCGCCCGCTGGCGGCGCACCCCCGCCGCCGCCCGTCGCCGATGTCGAGCTGATTTGGCAGCGGCGCGGACGCGGGCTGAAGCTGCTCTCCTATGTGGCGGTGGCGATTGCGAGCGCGGTGCTTGGCGCGGGGGCGACGCTGCTGCTACACTGATTCCATGACCAACCCCCGCATCCTTCTCATCGTCTCGGGCGGGATCGCCGCCTACAAGGCGCTGGAGCTTGTCCGCCTGCTCAAGCGGCGCGGCATCGCCGTGCGCGCGGTGATGACCGAAGCCGCCAGGCAGTTCGTCACGCCCCTGTCGCTCGGTGTCCTCACCGAGGATCATGTCTATGGCGCGATGTTCGACCTCAAGGAGGAGCGGCAGATCGGCCATATCCAGCTCAGCCGCGAAGCCGACCTTGTCGTCATCTGCCCGGCGAGCGCCGACATTCTCGCCAAAATGGCGAACGGCATCGCCGACGATCTCGCCACCACCATCCTGCTCGCGACCGACAAGCCGGTGCTCGCCTGCCCGGCCATGAACGTGCGCATGTGGCACCATGCCGCCACCCAGCGCAACCTCGCCCAGCTCGCCGCCGACGGCATCCACATCCTTGAACCCGCCGAGGGCAACATGGCCTGCGGCGAATATGGCAAGGGTCGTCTTCCCGAGCCGCCGGAGATCGTCGAAGCGATCCTCGCCCGCCTCGCCGAGACACCGAGCGAACCGGCGCTCGGCGGGTTCCTCACCGACACCAGCCGCACCATCAGCGCGCCCGACCTGTCGGGTGCCAACCTCCTCGGCAGGCACATCCTCGTCACCGCTGGCCCGACCTTCGAACCCATCGACCCCGTCCGCTTCATCGGCAACCGCTCCTCCGGGCTGCAGGGCTTCGCCATTGCGCGGGCGGCGGCGCGGGCAGGCGCGCGCGTCACGCTCGTTGCCGGGCCGGTGGCGCTGCCCACGCCCGCTGGCGTCACCCGCATCGACATCGAAACGGCGCGCGAGATGCGCGATGCGGTCGAGGCGTCGCTCCCCGCTGACGCGGCGATCATGGTGGCGGCTGTGGCAGACTGGCGGGTGGAGGATGCCGCCCCGCTCAAGCTCAAAAAGGACGGCGTCTCGACGCCGCCCTCGCTGACCCTGACCGAAAACCCGGACATTCTCGCCGGGCTTGCCATGCACCCCGCGCGTCCGCGCCTGCTTGTCGGGTTCGCGGCGGAAACGCATGACGTGCTCGGCCATGCCGCCGACAAGCGTCGCCGCAAGGGCGCCGACTGGATTGTCGCCAACGATGTTTCGGGGCCAAAGGAGACGAGCGTGATGGGCGGTGCGGACAATGCCGTGCATCTCGTCACGGAGGCGGGCATAGAGACATGGGAGCGCCTGCCCAAGGACGCGGTCGCGGCGCGCCTCATCGAAAGGATCGCCCTTGCCCTTCTCTGATCTGCGCCCGTCGATCGACATTGCCATAGCCCGGCTGCCCCATGGCGTCGGCCTGCCCGTGCCGGCCTATGCGACGGCTGGCGCGGCGGGCATGGACGTCGTCTCGGCGGAGGATGTAACCCTGCCCCCCATGGGCCGCCATGCCGTTGCCACCGGCTTTGCGCTCGCCATTCCGCCCGGCTATGAGGTTCAGGTGCGGCCCCGTTCCGGCCTTGCGCTCAAGCACGGCATCTCGCTGCCCAACACGCCGGGAACGATCGACAGCGATTACCGCGGCGAGCTCAGGATCATCCTCATCAACCTCGGCACGGAGCCCTTTGCGATCGCGCGCGGGGACCGGATCGCGCAGCTTCTGGTTGCACCCGTCCAGCCTGCCCGGTTCGTCGAGGTCGAAACGCTGGACGAGACGGCACGTGGTGCGGGGGGATTCGGCTCCACAGGCGTGCTCAGCACATGACCCTCGGCGACCAGCAGCTTGAACGCTACGCGCGCCATCTCGTCCTCAGGGAAATTGGCGGGACGGGTCAGGCGCGTCTCCTTGCCGCCCATGTGGCGGTGGTGGGCGCAGGGGGGATCGGCTGCCCTGCCATCGCCTATCTGGCGGCGGCAGGCGTCGGCACGATCCGCGTCATCGACCCGGACAGCGTCGCTTTGTCCAATCTCCAGCGCCAGATCCTCTTCCGGGGCGATGATGTGGGGCGGCCCAAGGCGGAGGTAGTCCAGCGGGCGGTGGCCGGGCTCAACCCGGACGTGCATCTCGTTCCGATCAATCAGCGGGTCGACGCAGGCAATGCCGAGGCACTGCTGCGCGATGTGGATGTCATCCTCGACGGGTCGGACAATTTCGCCACGCGCCTCACCGTGTCCGACGCCGCAACCCGGCTTCGCACGCCGCTCGTCACCGCGGCCGCGACCGCATTCGATGGCCAGCTCGGCGTCTGGCGCGGCTGGGAACCGGACCAGCCCTGTTACCGCTGCCTCGTCGGCGGCGATCCCGAGAGGCCCGAGATTACCTGCGCCGAGTCAGGCATCGTGGGTGCGGTCACCGGCATTGTCGGCAGCCTGGCGGCGCTTGAGGTGATGCGGCTGATCACGCCCTTTGGCGAGCCCATGGCTGGCCGCTTCACCATTGCCGATCTGCTCGGCGGCCGCTGGCGCACGGTGGGAGTCGCGCCGGACCCCGCCTGCCCGGTCTGCGCGCATCTGCCCATTGCCGTATGACGGACGGCAGCACCGCCGCACGGCCCGCGCTCCTCCTCATTCTGTCGGCGCCCGACCCGGAGCGCCTGCGCGCCGCCCTTATGCTCGCCTCCGCCGAAGCCGCGCTGGGCGGGCATGCGACCCTGTTCCTGCTGCTCGATGCCGTGGCGCTTCTTCAGCCGCCGCTCGCCGCCCCGCGCGACACCGCCCATGCCGCCGCCGGTCTGCCGACCCTCGCGGCTCTGTTCGACGATGCGCTTCATATCGGCGTGCGGGTTGTCGCCTGCCAGAGCGGCCTGGCGCTGGCCGAAATGTCGCTCAATGAGCTACCTGCTGGGATCGCCGTTGGCGGACCGCTCGGCGTGCTGGCAGACTGCAGCGCGCAGACTCGCCTTGTGTGCGTCTGACAGATGACAGCCGCGCGCCGCGATGCTAGCGATCCATTCATGCAAGACCTAGCCGCTCTCGACCCCCATAGTTTCGCCGTTACGGGCCATCCCGCACCCACCAGCCATGAGGATCGCGTGGCGCTCCTGACCGAGCCCGGGTTCGGCCGCGTGTTCACCGATCATATGGTAACGATCCGCTACGCCGAGGGGCGCGGCTGGCACGATGCGCAGATCGGCCCGCGCGGCCCGATCGCGCTCGACCCGGCCGCGGCGGTGCTGCATTATGCGCAGGAGATATTCGAGGGGCTGAAGGCCTATCGCCTGCCCGACGGCGACATCGGCAGCTTCCGCCCCGACGCCAATGCCAGACGCTTTCAGGCGAGCGCCCGGCGCCTCGCCATGCCGGAACTGCCCGAGGCGCTTTTCGTCGAGAGCATCCGCCAGATCGTCGCTGCCGACCGTGACTGGGTGCCGGCGGCGGACAGGGGCAGCCTTTATCTCCGCCCGTTTCTGTTCGCGGACGAGGCGTTTCTCGGCGTCCGCCCCGCCCATAGCTATATCTACTGCGTCATCGCCTCGCCCGTGGGCGGCTATTTCAAGGGTGGCAAGGACGCCGTCACCCTGTGGCTGGCGCGCGACCATGTTCGCGCCGTGCCGGGTGGCACCGGCGCGGCCAAGTGCGGCGGCAATTATGCCGCCAGCCTGGAACCGCAGGCGGAAGGCATCGCCCAGGGCTGCGATCAGGTGCTGTTTCTCGACGCCGTCGAGCGACGCTGGGTCGAGGAACTGGGCGGCATGAACATCTTCTTCGTGATGAGCGACGGCAGCATGATCACGCCGCCGCTGAACGGGTCGATCCTGCCGGGCATCACGCGTGATTCGCTGCTCATCCTTGCGCAGGAGGCAGGCTATCGCGTGCGCGAGGAGAATTACGCGATAGACCAGTGGGAGGCCGACGCCAGGTCCGGGGCACTCAAGGAGTGCTTCGCCTGCGGCACGGCGGCGGTCATCACGCCGATCGGGGAGGTGAAATCCTCCGCAGGCGGATTCGTTATAGGCAACGGCGGCGGCGGCGAGGTCGCACAGAGGCTGAAAGCGCAGCTGGTGGACATTCAATATGGCCGCTCGCAGGACTCCCATGGCTGGTTGACCCGGCTGGCCTGATCATACCCGGCGAGCGACACCGGCCGGATGCGTCAGTCGAGGTCTTCCTCGATCGGCGCCGATGGGCCGTTTTTCAGAATCGACTCGATCGCGTTCTGTGCGCTGGCCTTGCTGGCATAGCCTTCCGTCCAGAAGATGATGTCGCCATTATATTTGAACTTGGCGACGAACTCGCCCGCCTTATTCTTCTCGATCACAAATTTGTGCGCCATGCCCGTCCCTCGCTGATTACGATGTCGCAACCATAACGGCAGGCGGGCCGCAATCAAAGGGCGAAACGATCCGCCGAGTAGGGCCGTGCGTCGATGTGCGCTATGCGTGCGTCAGGCGCATCGCCCGTCAGCAGCGCGGCGCCCAGCAGGGCTGCGGCGGGTGCCGTCTGGATGCCGAAGCCGCCCTGCCCCGCAAACCAGAAAAAGCCTCTCGCCAGCGGATCATGACCGTAGACCGGCGCGCGGTCTGGCGCGAAACTCCTGAGGCCGGCCCATTTGTGCTCCAGTGCGAGAACCGGCCAGTCAACCACATGTTCGAACCGGTCGATCGCGGTCGCGACGCCAAGTTCATCCGGCGCTGCGTCACCGGGTTCGTCAGGCTCCTCGTCATGCGGGCTGAGCCAAAGCCGCCCGTTGCCGAGGCTCTTGAAATAGAAGCCGCCGTCCAGCCCGACGATGATGGGCGCGTCCTCGCCATAGGCCGCCCCGACCCGCAGCTGCACGACCGTGCGGCGCAGCGGCGCGACGCCGATGGGCGCAACCCCGCTCGCCTTTGCCACATTGTCCGCCCACGCGCCGGCTGCATTGACCAGCACACCGCAGGACACCGGGCCGCCCGCCGTCTCGACATGCCAGCCCTCGCCGACCCGCCGCGCCGCAACAAACGCCCGGTCGCAGGCGAGGACGCCGCCGGACCGCAGCAATGTCTTGCGATACGCGCCAAGCAGTGCGGCCGCATCAATGTCCGCCGTGCTCGGTTCTGCGATGCCAAGCACCCAGTCGGGCCGCAGCCCCGGAATTGTCGCCTCCAGCGCCGCGCGGTCGAGGCATTCGAGCGCAACGCCCTGCGCGGAGAATGTCCGCTGGAACGCCGCGGCAGTCGTTGCGTCATCGGCCCGGCCCACGTTGATGACACCGCGCCGGTGGACGAAAGGCGCCTCGCTGAATTCCGCCATCGGGGCGGCCAGCAGTGGCCCCGATGCGGTCGTGAGCGGCTGGACCAGCGGCCCGCCATAGCTTTCCATCCAGAACGCGACAGATCGGCCTGAGGCATGGTAGCCGGGCGCCTCCTCCGCCTCCAGCACCAGCACTGCATGCCCCTTGCCTGCGAGTTCGGCGCCGATGCTGAGCCCCGCCATGCCGCCGCCGACAACGACGATGTCTGCCGTGTCGGTCACGCCGCAGGGCCCTGTAAAGCGGTCATCATGATCGCGGCGGTTACGATTTGGAAAGGGTCGGGGTCTAGACCCGCGCTGTCATGCTTCCCCATATTGTGCCTTCGCTGCTCCTTCTGGGCCTCGCCGTGCTGATTATCCGCGCGGCGGCAAGCGACATCCGCTCGCGCACCATTTCCAACCGCCTGAATGCGGCCATCGCGCTGTCAGCGCCCGCCTACTGGTTCAGCATCGGCCTGTCGCCCTGGCCCGATATGGCGATCCAGTTCGGCGTGGCAAGCGGCGTTCTCGTCGTTTTCGTCGGACTGTTCGCACTCGGCATGATGGGCGGCGGCGACGTCAAAATGCTGGCGGCGCTGGCGCTGTGGCTGCCGGTTACCCAACTGCCCGGGTTCCTGATCCTGATGGCGCTGCTTGGCGGCGGTGTGACGATCGCCACGGTGATCCACCATCGGGTCACCCGGCGCATCGGCCAACCCGAAATTCCCTATGGCGTCGCAATCGCGCTCGCGGCCCTGTGGGTCATCGGTGAACCCTATCTTAACCAATCCGCGTAATATCTGAGACATATGGGGCGACTGGCCCCGAACGCATGAAGGCGTCGGACGCATGGAACCCAAAAAGATCGCTCTGCTCGCAGGCGCACTGATCATCGCACTGGCCGCAGCCCTGCTGGCCCGGTCGATGTTCATGGGTGGCCCGGCGCCGATTGCCGGCGCTGCCGCCATGCCCGACACGAGCACGCTCCCCAAGGTGCTTGTCGCGGCCAAGCCCCTCCCCGTCGGCACAATCGTCGGCGAGGCGGACTTCCGCTATCAGCCCTGGCCTCAGGATCTCGTCGAGGAGGTCTATTTCATCGACGGCAAGGTCGATCAGGCGAAACTTTACGGCAGTGTCGTGCGCACCGCGATCACGGCGGGCGGTCCTGTCACGCAGGGCGCGCTGATCCAGCCGGGCGATCGCGGCTTCCTCGCCGCCGCGCTCGCGCCGGGCATGCGCGCGGTCACGGTGCCCGTGCAGGTCCAGAACAGTGTCGCCGGCTTCATCTTTCCGGGCGACCGCATTGACCTCGTCCTGACCCAGAGCGTTGCGGGCGGCGGCGACGGTCCGCCGCTGAAAGTGTCGGAGACCATCCTTCGCAACCTGCGCGTGCTCGCCACCGACCAGCGGACCAATCCGCTGGGCGAGGATGGCAAGCCGGTGGTGGTGACCTACTCCAACGTGACGCTTGAGGTCACTCCGCCCATGGTCGAGAAGATCAGTGTCGCCCAGACGCTCGGGTCTTTGTCCATGGCGCTGCGCCCGCTCGCCAATTCAACCTCCGAGCTGGAGACCGCGCTCGCCACCGGCGACGTGAAGGCGCCCAAGGGCGACGACCCGGCCGCCGAAAAGGCGATGCTTACCGATCTGGCCAACCGGCCGCTCGGACGTGCCGGTTTTTCGACCGGCGGCGACGTCTCGCGCTATCAGCGCAGCTCGGTGCCGCTCAAGCCGGTCGATCCCAATGCCGCCGCCATAGAGGCCGCCGCGCGTCTCGCCCGCCTGCCCATCGTGCAGGTGGCGCGCGGGACCAGCGTGACCCCCACCGCCGTGGAGATTAAATGATGCGGACCGATCGTCATCGCCGCACGATGCGCGCGCTTCTGCTTGGCCTTGCGGTCGTCGCAACGCCTCTGTCAGCCGCGCCTGGTGCCGATCCCGCCCCGTCGCAGGCGGATGGCGGCGTTATCGCGCTGTCGATCGGCGACAGCCGGGTCGTGAACCTCAGCGCGCCGATGACCGACATCATCGTCGCCGATCCCAACGTCGCCGACGTGCATCCGCGCTCGCGCACCCAGCTGTTCATCATCGCCAAGGCGCCGGGCCAGAGCGCCATCACCGTGACGAGCGGCGGCAAGACCGTCTATCGCGCGCTCGTGCGGGTCGACAAGAACATCACCAGCATCGACCAGATGCTGAGGCTCGCCATGCCGGACGCAGACGTGCGGGTGGCGACCATGAACGGCATGGTGCTGCTGACCGGCACGGTCGCCGCGCCCGAGGACTCGGCGGAGGCCGAGCGCCTCGTCGCCGCCTTCGTCGGCGACAAGGTCAATGTGGTCAGCCGCCTCAAGACCGCGACGCCGCTCACCGTCAACCTTCAGGTCCGCATCGCCGAGGTCAGCAAGACGATCAGCAAGCAGATCGGCATGAACCTCGCGACATTCGATCCCACCAGCGGTTTCAAGTTCGGCATCGGCCAGGGCCGCAACATGCTGAGCGACAAATGGGTGGTCGGCGCGGACGGCTCCACCGCGGCGCTGAATGTCGGCAACGGCACCCAGTCCTTCATTGATCCGGTCAGCGGCGCGGCGGTCAGCACCGCGCTCAGCTCGCAGACCACCGGCACGACCTTTGGCGCCAACGCCAATCTCTTTGGCCTCAACGTTCTCGCCGCGCTTGACCTGGCGGAAAATCAGGGCCTCGCGACAACGCTCGCCAACCCTAATCTCACCGCGCTGTCGGGCGAGACGGCGAGCTTTCTGGCGGGCGGCGAGATCCCCATCCCGCTGTCGTCCAGCCTCGGCGAGGTGTCAGTCGACTACAAGCAGTATGGCGTCAGCCTCGCCTTCACGCCCACGGTGCTGGCGGACGGGCGCATCTCCATGCGCGTCCGGCCCGAGGTCAGCCAGATTGACGAGTCCGCGGGCGTCAAGCTCAACAGCTTTTCCATTCCCGGCATCTCGACGCGCCGCGCCGAAACCACCGTGGAGCTGGGCAGCGGCCAGAGCTTCATGATCGGCGGGCTGCTGTCGACCACGAGCGGCAACAGTGTGTCCAAGGCGCCGTTTCTGGGCGACCTCCCGATCCTCGGCAATCTGTTCAAGTCGACCAGCTATCGCCGTCAGGAGACGGAGCTTGTCATCATCGTGACGCCCTATCTCGTGAAACCCGTCAACGCGAGCGACCTGCGCCTGCCGACCGACGGCCTCGACAACGCCACCGACGCGCAGCGCCTGCTCGGCGCGAGGCTGCATGACGGCAAGTCCGGCAAGAAACGCCCCGTGCCGACCATGGCGCCAGCCGTGACCGTGCCGGAGGCGGGCAAGCCAGCCGCGGCCCGCGAAGGCTCAGAAAAGACCGCCCGGACAGCGGCTGCGCCTGGCTTCAGCTTCTGAGGAGAGATACGGACATGAAAGCGCCCTTTGCCATCACCCTCCTCGCCGCCATCGTCCTCGCCGCCCCGGCGCACGCCAAGGATGAGCGCGACAAGCCCAATCGCGGCATGGAGCCGGTCAACCAGCCGGTCGTGCAGCGCACCGACTATGTGTTCGACGCGGAGGCTGACCGCTATGAGGGCATCGCTCCGCAGGAAAGCCTTCGCCTCGCGCAATGGTTCGACGCCCTCGACCTCGGCTATGGCGACCGCGTCAGCATCGCGGGCAGCGCGCCGTATCGCGGGTCCAACGTCACCAGCGCAATCGCCGATATTGTCGGCCGCTACGGCCTGCTCCTCGGCGGAGAAGCACCCGCAACGGTGGGCGAGGCGCCTGCGGGCGCGATCCGCATTGTCGTGAGCCGCGCAAGCGCATCGGTGCCCGGCTGCCCGAACTTCAAGGGACGCGCCGAGGCCGATTACTCCGGCGGCCTCAGCTACAATTACGGCTGCGCGATCAACTCAAACCTCGCCGCGATGGTGGCCGATCCGATCGACCTTGTCGAAGGGCGTGGCAGCCGCTCCGCGCTCGTCGGCGCGACCAGCGGGCGCGCGATCAAGGCCTTTCGCGATGCCGCGCCGTCAGGTGCCGGCGGCGGCAAGCTGCAGTGAGGCTGATGCGATGAACGCTCCCTGGAAACCCACCGACGCCGCCAATCGCGACGCCTTCCACGCCTATGTCAACGACCAGTATAGTCAGGACGTGATCCGTACGGTCATGGTCGAACATGGCTGGCCGCTGGAGAAGGTGCACATGGGCGGGCTGCGCAACGCCGTGCAGTCGCTGTCCGTGACGGCAAGCCCGGCAATCCTTTTCGTCGACCTCTCCGAGGCGGACGACCCGCTTGCCGAAATCAACGGGCTGGCCGAGGTGTGCGAGCCCGGCACGGTCGTGATCGCCTGCGGCCATGTGAACGACGTCCGCCTGTATCGCGACCTCCTGTCGAGCGGCCTCTCCGACTATCTGCTGAAACCGCTCAATGCCGACCATGTGCGCGATGCGATCGCCAATGCGCAGGCCAGCTTCCTTGCACCGCGCGCAGACAGCGGCGTCGAACGCCCGCACATCACGATCAGCGTCATCGGCACGCGCGGCGGTGTGGGCGCGAGTACGGTCGCCACGTCGCTGGCCTGGCAGTTCAGCGAGCAGGACAAGCGGTCCACGGCGCTCCTCGACCTCGACGTGCATTTCGGAACCGGCGCCCTCGCGCTCGATCTGGAGCCCGGCCGGGGCCTCACCGACGCCATCGAGAATCCCGGCCGCATCGACCCGCTCTTCATCGAGCGCGCAATGGTCCGAGCCAACGACAACCTCGCCATCCTGTCGGCCGAGGCGCCGGTGAGCCAGCCGATCATGACGGACGGCGCCGCCTATTTCCACCTTCAGGAAGAACTGCGCAACGTCTTCGATTATACGATCGTGGACATGCCGCGCAGCGTGATGATCCAGCACCCCCATCTGGTGCAGGAGCCGGGCACGATCCTCGTTGTTACCGAGTTCACGCTGGCCGCCGCGCGCGACACCATCCGGATATTGTCGTGGCTCAAGAGCAATTCGCCGCAATCGCGCATCTTCATCGTGGCCAACAAGTGCCAGCCCGCTGTGCAGGAAATCTCCCGCAAGGATTTCGAGCAGTCGATCGAGCGCAAGATCGACCTCATCATTCCCTTTGACGGCAAGGCGGCGAGCCAGGCCGCAAAGCTCGGCAAAGCCATCATCGAGGCTGCCAAGGCGACCAAGCTCGGCCAGGCACTCACCCAGATCGGAACGCTGGTGGCAGAGGATGACACCGCCGGCGACGAGCCGAACGGCAAGAAAGGCAAGAAAGGCAAGGGCGGCGCGGCAAAGGGCGGCGATGGCGCCTCGCTTCTCGGCAAGCTCGGCGGCCTCAAGAGCCTGCTCCCCGCAAAGGGCAAGGGTGCCGGCGCCCCCGGCGCCTGAGCCGCTGGTCGTCTGAGCCATGGACCCCCGCCTTCTTCTCCTCCTGCTCTGTCTGCTTCTGGCGGTCGTGCTGTGCGCGCTTGCCTTTTCCGGCCCGTCCGCCTCGCGCGCCGTCAGCCGCCGCCTCTCCGACCTTCAGGGACGCCATGGTGACGGCCCGCGCAACCTCGCCGAGGCCCGGATGCGGCGCGAGATCGCGAACCGCCCCGCCGAACGCTCGGACCTTTTCTCCTCGCTCATCCCCAAGCCCGAACTGCTGGCCAAGCGGCTCCAGATGACGGGCAAGAAGTGGACGCTGAGCCAGTATCTGACCGTGTGCTTCGGCATCAGCGTCGCGATGTTCGCATTCCTGCAGTTTCGGCAATTCTCTTTGCTGGTATCGCTGTTCCTGGGCTTTGCGGTCGGCTTTGGCCTTCCGCACAAGGTCATCGGCATGATGATCGCCAAGCGGATCAACAAGTTCACCACCCAGTTCCCCGACGCGCTCGATCTTCTCGTTCGCGGCCTGCGCTCGGGGCTTCCGGTCAGCGAGACGCTCCTCGTCATCTCGCGCGAGATCCCCGCTCCGGTCGGCGAGGAATTCCGTATGATCACCGAGCGGATCAAGATCGGCAAGTCGATGGAACAGGCGATGGAGGCAACCGCCGAGCGGCTCGGCACGGCGGAGTTCAAGTTTTTCTGCATCACCCTGTCGATCCAGCGCGAGACCGGCGGCAACCTCGCCGAAACCCTCAACAATTTGTCGCAGGTTCTGCGCCAGCGCGGGCAGATGAAGCTAAAGATCAAGGCGATGTCCTCGGAATCCAAGGCATCGGCCTATATCATCGGCGTCCTGCCCTTCCTCGTCTTTGGCATGATCTGCTGGATCAACTACGGCTATATGGCGCCCTTCTTCACAGGCGATCCCGCGGGCTTCCTCGGCCTGTCGGGCATTCAGATGGTGGGCATCGGCGGCATGTGCTGGATGTCCATCGGCGCGTTCATCATGGCCAAGATGGTCAACTTCGAGATCTGAGGGCAGCATGATCGCCGGGCGCACCGTGATGGGATTTCAGGAAGCCGACATCGGCATTGCCCTGTCGGCGCTCGCCTTGCTGGCGGTGCTGATTGCCATCTATGCCGCCACCACCGTGCGCGATCCGATGGCGCGGCGCGTCAAGGCGCTCAACGAGCGGCGCGAACAGCTGAAGGCGGGCATCGCCGCCTCCACCAGCAAGCGCCGGACCAAGATCGTCCATCAGAACGACACGACCGACTGGATGCGCGCGCTCCTGTCGAACTTCAAGGTTCTGCAGGACGACCAGCTGAAGCAGGCGCAGCTCAAACTTTCGCAGGCGGGCATCCGCTCGAAGGACTGGGCGGTGGCGGTCATCTTCGGCCGGATGATCCTGCCGATCGCGTTCGGCGGCGGCGCCGCGATTGCCATCTATGGTCTGGAGATGTTCCCCGACTGGAGCTCGATGATGCGCTTCGGCACCTTCGCCATGGCGCTGCTCGGCGGCTACAAGGCGCCGGACATCTACATCGAGAACCTCATCACCAAGCGATCCGCCCTCATCCGCAAGGGTCTGCCGGACGCAATCGACCTGCTCGTCATCTGCGCCGAGGCCGGCCTCACGGTGGATGCCGCGTTCGCCCGCGTTGCCCGCGAACTCGGCCAGGCCTATCCGGAGCTCGGCGAGGAATTTCACGTCACCTCGATCGAGCTCAGCTTCCTGACGGAGCGACGCATGGCGTTCGAGAATCTCGCCAGCCGCGTGAAGCTCGACGACCTCAAGGGCGTGGTGACGACCATGATCCAGACCGAGAAATACGGCACTCCGCTTGCTTCAGCCCTGAGGGTTCTCTCCGCAGAGTTCCGCCACGCCCGCATGATGCGCGCCGAGGAGAAAGCCGCGCGCCTGCCGGCAATCATGACCGTTCCGCTCATCCTCTTCATCCTGCCCACGCTTTTCGTCGTCATTCTCGGCCCCGCCGCCTGCTCCATCGGCAAGGCGTTCTGACCGTCGCCTGATTTTCGGCGCGAGACGTCTTTCTTTCCGGGCCGCACGCCAGTAGGGGTGCAGCGCACAATATGGGGCCAATGGAACGAGCAATGACCGCGACGACCATGACCGTGATACCCGTCATCCTGTCCGGCGGGTCGGGCACCCGCCTGTGGCCCCTCTCCCGCCCCGAACGGCCCAAGCAGTTCATCGCGCTTACCGCCGAGGAGACCATGCTGCGCCTGACGCTGGCGCGCACGGCGGATCTGGAAATGGCCGGGACACCGATCATCGTGGCGAGCGGCGCTCATGCCGCGCTCGTGGAGGCGGACGCCGACGCCGAATCACTGGTCATTCTTGAACCCTGCGCACGGAACACCGCGCCAGCCATCGCGCTTGCCGCGCTTATGACGGACCCGGCCGCCGCCCTCCTCGTCATGCCAAGCGACCATGTCATCGCGGACGTTCCGGCCTTCCATGCTGCGGTGCGCAAGGCACTGCCGCTGGTGGGCGACGGCTGGCTGGTGACGCTTGGCATCACCCCCGACGCGCCCGAGACAGGCTATGGCTACATCGCGCTCGGCGAGGCGGTCGGCGAAGGCGTGCAGAAGGTGGAGCGTTTCGTCGAGAAGCCTGACCTCGCGCGCGCCGAGGCGATGCTTGCGGCGGGCAACCATGTCTGGAACGCGGGCATCTTTCTCTTCCGTGCCGATGCCTATCTCGATGCGCTCGCGCAATTGCAGCCGGAGATGCTGGCGGCAGCGAAGGCGGCGGCAACCGGCGCAACGCGCAGCGGCAACCATGTCACGCCGGATTGCGAGGCGTTCGAGGCCTGCCCTTCCGACTCGATCGACTATGCGGTCATGGAAAAGTCCGAGAAGGTCGCCTGCGTGCCGGTCGACATGGGCTGGTCCGATCTTGGGAGCTGGGACGCGCTCCACGCCATCGCGGCGTGCGACGAGGCGAACAACGCCGCCGGGGCCAACGCCACCCTGATCGAAAGCGGCGGCTGTCTCGTGCGTAGCGACGGGCCGCATGTGACCCTGATCGGCGTCGAGGATCTCATCGTTGTCGCGTCCGGCAATGACGTGCTCGTCGTGCCGCGCGGCCGATCGCAGCTCGTCAAGAAGGGCGCGGAGGCAGCCAGGGCGCGCGGCTGAGATGGGATCGCGGCCGCATGTGTGGCACTGGGCGGCGGCGCTCATGCTGATCATGGGCGCGATGATCTGCGGGCCGATTTTCGCGAGCTATCTGTAACGAATTGACGCATCGGGGGGACAAGCAGGATGATCGACAAGTCAACGGTTCTCGTCACGGGCGGTGCCGGCTATATCGGCAGCCACGCGGTGCTGGCGCTGCGCGACGCGGGGTGGCCGGTTGTCGTGCTCGACAATCTCACCACCGGCTTCCGCTGGGCCGTGCCGGAGGATGTGCCGCTGATCGAGGGCGATGTCGCCGACCAGCCGCTCGTAGAGGCAACCCTCAAAGACCACGGCATCCGCGCGATCATGCATTTCGCGGGGTCGATCGTGGTGCCGGAGTCCGTCACCGACCCGCTCAAATATTACCGCAACAACACGGTTGCCAGCCGGGCGTTGATGGAATCGGCAGTGCGGGCCGGCGTGCCCCACTTCATCTTCTCCTCGACCGCCGCGACCTACGGCATACCGGACGAAACGCCCTGCCGTGAGGACATGCCGACCCGGCCCATCAACCCCTATGGCATGTCGAAGCTGATGACGGAGGCGATGCTGGCCGACGTGTCCTTCGCTCATCCGATGAACCATTGCATCCTGCGCTATTTCAACGTCGCGGGTGCCGACCCCAGGGGCCGCTCCGGCCAGTCGACGGCGGGCGCGACCCACCTCATCAAGGTCGCGGTCGAGGCGGCGCTCGGCAAGCGCGCCCATGTCGGCGTCTTCGGCACCGATTTCCCGACGCCGGACGGCACGGGCGTGCGCGACTACATCCATGTTTCCGACCTTGCCGCCGCCCATGTGCACGCGCTGGAGGCGCTGATCGCAAGTCCCAAGGACAACCTCCTGATGAACTGCGGTTATAATCGCGGCTTTTCTGTGCTGGAGGTGCTGGACGCGGTCGACCGGGTGACCAACCTGACCATCGACCGTCGCCTGGAAGGGCGCCGCGCCGGCGACCCGCCGGCGCTGGTCGCGGACAACAGCCGCATCCTCGCCACCCTGCCCTGGCGCCCGGCCCATGCCGATCTTGACGGGATCGTCCGGGACGCGCTCGCCTGGGAGCGCAAGCTGGCGGAGATGGGGCGCTGACCCCATATTCTTCCCATGCGGGAAGAACGCGCCCTCACTGATGCCGAGCGCGCGCTCGTCGCGGGCATGTTCGGCGACGCCGTCGACCCCGGCCCGGTCCGCGTCCGACGCTGGCGGTGGTTCCCCCTTCAGCCCAAGGGCGTGTGCATGGCGCCGATGGGCCATCTCCATTTCCGCGCAGACGATTCAGGCTGGCGCGATTGCTTCGCGATCGGTGGCCCGCGCAATCAGGCCTTCTTCCTCCACGAGATGACCCATGTCTGGCAGGCGCAGTCGCGGGGCCGCTGGTATCTGCCGCTGATGCGCCACGCCTTCTGCCGCTACGCCTATGCCTTCGTGCCGGGCCGGCCCTTCGGCGCCTATGGCATCGAGCAGCAGGCCGAGATCGTCGCGCATGTGCATCTGATGCGCTGCGGACTCACGGTGCCGGGCAAGCCGCCCCTGCCCGAACTCGAGGCGATCCTGCCGTTCGGGCGATCCTAACCCAGCACCACGAGCAGCTCCTTGGCATCGACGGCCTGCCCGGCCTTGACCGCCACCTCGACGACGGTCGCGTCGCGCGGTGCGGTGACGGCGGTTTCCATCTTCATGGCCTCGAGCGTCAGGAGAAGGTCGCCTGCCTGCACCTTCTGTCCCGCCTGCACAGCCAGCGTCGCGACCGATCCCGGCATCGGCGCGGCGACATGCGCCTCGTTCGCGGGGTCGGCCATGCGCTTGGCGGCGCGCTGACCCGTCGCCTTGCGGTCGGCGATGGTGACGATACGCGGCTGTCCATTGAGTTCGAAGAACACGCGGACGCTGCCGTCGTCCTCGGTCTCGCCGATGGCCGTCAGCGAGATTACCAGCGCCTTGCCACGCTCCAGCTCGACATTGATCTCGTCGCCCGGCGTCATGCCATAGAAATAAACCGGCGTCGGCAGGATGCTCACCGGCCCATATTTGCGCCGCGCCTCGGCATAGCCCATGAACACCTTGGGATACATGAGGTAGCTTGCGAACTCGGCGTCGCTGATTGCGCGGCCGCTCTGCTTCTCCGCCTCGGCGCGCAGGGCGGCGAGGTCGGCGTCGGGCATCAGGCTGGCGGGGCGGACCGTGATCGGCGCGGTATCGCCCAGCACGCGCGTCTGGACGGCGGCGGGCCAGCCCCCCGGCGGCTGGCCGAGATCGCCGCGCAGCATCTCCACCACCGAGGCCGGGAAGGCGATGTCCTTTGCGGGATCGAGCACGTCGGCGGGCGCGAGATCCTGCGCCACCATCATCAGCGCCATGTCGCCCACCACCTTGGACGAGGGCGTCACCTTGACGATGTCCCCGAACAGCAGGTTGGCGTCGTGATAGGCGCGCGCCACCTCGTGCCAGCGCGTTTCGAGGCCTAGGCTGCGCGCCTGCTCCTTGAGGTTGGTGAACTGGCCCCCCGGCATCTCGTGCAGATAGACCTCCGACGCGCCCGAGCGCAGATCGCTCTCGAACGCGGCATATTGTGCGCGCACCGCCTCCCAGTAAAAACTCAGGCGCCGGATCGCGTCGGGGTCGATGCCGCTATCCTTGTCCGTGTGCCTGAGCGCCTCGACAATCGCGCCGAGACAGGGCTGCGAGGTCGTGCCGCTCATCGCATCCATCGCCGCATCGACGCTGTCGACGCCCGTCTCGATGGCGGCAAGCAGCGTTGCAGCCGCCGCGCCCGAAGTGTCGTGAGTGTGGAGCGCGATGGGGAGATCGGTCGCCTCGCGCAACGCCCTGAACAGCACCCGCGCCGCCGCCGGCTTCAGGAGGCCCGCCATGTCCTTGACGGCAAGCATCTGGCAGCCGGCGCTTTCGAGCTGGCGGGCGAGGTCGACATAATAACCGAGGCTGTATTTCGCGCGATCGGGGTCGAGGATATCGCCGGTGTAGCAGAGCGCACCCTGCGCCAGCTTGCCCGTTTCCACCACCGCGTCGATGGCGACGCGCATATTCTCGACCCAGTTGAGACAGTCGAAGATGCGGAAGATGTCGATGCCCCTCGCTGCCTCGGCAATGAAGGCGCGCACGACATTGTCGGGATAGTTGGTGTAGCCGACCCCATTGGCGCCGCGCAGCAGCATCTGCGTGAGGAGATTGGGCGCGGCCGCGCGGATCGCGTCGAGCCGCTCCCACGGGTCCTCCGACAGGAAGCGCATCGCGACATCGAACGTCGCGCCGCCCCAGCATTCGAGGCTGAGCAGCTGGGGCACCATGTGCGCGTAGCTTTCCGCCACCGCGATCATGTCGCGACTGCGCATCCGCGTCGCCAGCAGCGACTGGTGCGCGTCTCGCATGGTCGTGTCGGTGAGCAGCATCTGTGGCCGCGAGCGGATCCACCTCGCGAGGCCGATGGCGCCGTCGCGCTCCAGTATCTGCCTTGTGCCCGGCGGCGGCCCCGCCGATCCCTGCACCGGCGGCGCTTTCGGCGCGCGGGCATGGGCGGGCGGTTTTGCCCTGCCCTTCACGTCCGGATGCCCGTTGACGGTGACATCCGCGATATAGGTGAGAAGCCGCGTCGCCCGGTCGCGGCGCTTGCCGAGCGTCAGCAGGCCCGGCGTCTCGTCGATGAACTTGGTTGTGTAGCGGCTGGCCTGGAAATCGGGATGCGTCAGGACATTTTCGAGGAAGGCGAGGTTGGTCGCCACACCCCGGATGCGATATTCGCGCAAGGCCCGCGTCATGCGCGCCACCACTTCAGTCGCTGTCGGCGCCCAGCAGGTCACCTTCTCCAGCAGCGGATCATAATGGCGCGTTACCACCGCGCCCGCATAGGCGGTGCCGCCATCGACGCGCACGCCATAGCCGAACGCGCCGCGATAGGCGGTGATCCGGCCATAGTCGGGAATGAAGCTGTTCTCCGGGTCCTCGGTCGTCACCCGGCATTGCAGCGCATGGCCATTGAGGCGCAGATCCGATTGAGGTGGCACACCGGTTTCGGCGGCAACGCCGAGATGCCCGCCCTCGGCGACCCTGATCTGCGCCTTCACGATGTCGATGCCGGTGACCATCTCGGTCACGGTATGCTCGACCTGGATGCGGGGATTGACCTCGATGAAGTAGAAGGCGCCGGTGTCGGCATCCATCAGGAACTCGACCGTGCCTGCCCCGACATAGCCGGTCTGCCGCCCGATCCTGAGCGCCGCCTCGCAAAAGGCCGCGCGCTGCGCCTCGTCCAGATAGGGCGCGGGCGCGCGTTCGATGACCTTCTGATTGCGGCGCTGGATCGAGCAGTCGCGCTCGAACAGGTGGAAGAGGTTGCCATGGCTGTCACCGATCAGCTGCACTTCGACATGGCGGGCGCGGCGGATCAGCTTTTCGAGATAGACCTCGTCCCGTCCGAACGCCGCCTTCGCCTCGCGCTTGCCGGAGCGCACCGCGTCGATAAGCCCCGCCTCGTCCTCGATGGGGCGCATGCCCCGGCCGCCGCCGCCCCAGCTCGCCTTCAGCATCAGCGGATAGCCGACCTCCGCCGCGATCCGCCTGATCTCCTCCTCATCGTCGGGCAGCGGGTCGCTCGCCGGCACCACCGGCACGCCCGCCGCCATCGCGATGTGCCGCGCCGAGACCTTGTCGCCCAGCGCCCGCATGGTCTCCGGCGAGGGACCGATGAAGACGATCCCCGCCGCCGCGCACGCCTCGGCGAAGTCCGGGTTCTCCGACAGAAAGCCATAGCCCGGATGGATGGCGTCGGCGCCCGCCTTCTTCGCGATCGCGATAATGCGGGGGATGTCGAGATAGGCCGCGATCGGTCCCGCGCCCTCGCCCAGATGATAGGCCTCGTCCGCCTTGAAGCGATGCAGAGAAAGCTTGTCCTCCTCCGCATAGATCGCGATCGTCCGGATCCCCAGTTCCGTCGCGGCGCGGAACACGCGGATGGCAATCTCCGAGCGATTGGCAACGAGCAGGCGACGGATGGCGGTTGATCGCGTCATGACACTCCTTCTTGGGTGATCCGGGCGGTAGGTCGCAAAGGCAAGATTCTGACGCTTGTGCGCCGCACTGGCAAGCCCCGAGACGGGAAAACACCGAAGTCGGTCCGCCAGCCGTTTGCCGGTTGCACGGCCCGGCAGGCTTTGCTAATGGCCGCCGCCTACCGATGAGCCGCCAAGGCTCTTCACCCCTGATGTGCGGTCGTGGCGGAACTGGTAGACGCGCAACGTTGAGGTCGTTGTGGCCGAAAGGCCGTGGAAGTTCGAGTCTTCTCGACCGCACCAAACAGTCCTGGTGATTTCCCCCTCAAGGGAACCCCGACCGGATGGTCGCGGAGAATGGCGCAGTTGCGCGGCTATGTGGACGGCGGGTTTTGAGCCTTGCAGTCGGGAACGTCTCAGTCTGCGGGGGGCCTGTCAGGATTTCCGTGGGTGAGTGAGCGATTGAGCATTACGCCGCCATGGCTCCGAGGAAGCGTTCGTCAAAGATAACGGCAAACTGGGCCTTGGCCATGGATCGGATCAAGATCAGATAGAGCAGCTTGGTCGCGGCATCGTCGCTGGGGAAGTGTCCCCTGCCCCTGACGGCGCGCCGGAGCTTCGAGTTCAGTGCCTCGATGGCATTCGTCGTATAGATGATCGGCGCACGGCTTCGGGGAAGGCCAAGAAGGGAATGACCTCACTCCACGCTCGCCGCCAGCTTTGGCCAATGGCGGGTAAAGCCGTCCCCATTCGAGGGCGGTGATGGCATCGGGGAAGCCCTTCAGGCCATCGACAACGGCCAGCATGATGTCATCGACGCCCCGGTTCTTGAGCTCGTTCATGACCCTGATCCGGCGCCGTGGCAGCATCCGTGCCAGCCAGAAGTTGATCCAGTAAATCAGCCGGGATCGTTGGCTCCTTGCGTCGTGACATAGTGGGGCTCCTTCTTACCCATTATGCCCGCCCGCACACGGAAATCCTGACAGCCCCACACTTGGCGACCATCACCCATCTACACCCGCTGCATTACCTAGGCGACCTCGGCGAACCTCATCCCCAGTCGTCGATGGTGATTGACATGCCCCGCCGTATTGTCGCGCGCGGCCCAACCAACTCGGCGCGTCGTATCGCCAACAGCGAGGCGGCTTGCACGATGATCGCCGCCGTATGGCCAACCGTCTATATTCAAACTGAGACATTACCCCCGAATCCAGCCTGCCTATGGTTGCCGCTCCGGCGATCTATAGTGACGCAATCGATCCCCGCGGCCCGCAGGAGGTGCCCCAGCAGCCCGGCCGGACCGCTGCCGATGATCGCGACCTGCGTTTCGGTGCGATCCGACACGACGGGGCGGACGCTCATGCCCCGAGCTGTCTCTCCAGCGCATCAAGCACACGGTAGCAGGGCATGACCTGCGCCACCGACGCATTGGGTTCGCGGCCCTCGCGGATTGCCGCGACAAACTCGCGATCCTGTAGTTCGATGCCGTTGGACGACACGGCCACGCCGCTCAGGTCGACCGGTTCCTCCCTGCCCGTGACGAGGTCGTCATAGCGCGCGATCCAGGTGCCGTTGTCGCAGATGTACCGGAAGAAGGTGCCGAGCGGGCCGTCGTTGTTGAAGCTGAGCGAAAGCGTGCAGATCGCGCCGCTCTCCGCCTTCAGCTGGATCGACATGTCCATTGCGATGCCCAGTTCGGGATGGATCGGTCCCTGCAGGATGTTCGACTGCACGATCGGACCTGCCTGATAGGCGAACAGGTCGACCGTATGCGCGGCGTGGTGCCAGAGGAGATGGTCGGTCCAGCTGCGCGGCTCGCCCTTGGCGTTGATGTTCTTGCGGCGAAAGAAATAGGTCTGCACGTCCATCTGCTGGATGGACAGTTCGCCCGCGCTGATCCGGTTGTGAATATACTGATGGCTGGGATTGAACCGGCGGGTATGACCGACCATTGCGACCAGCCCGGTTTCCTGCTGCTTCCTGAGCACGGCCTCACCATCGGCCAGGCTGTCGCACAGCGGTATCTCGACCTGCACATGCTTGCCGGCTTCCAGGCACTGGAGCGCCTGCGACGCATGAAGCGGAGTCGGCGTCGCAAGGATCACGGCATTCAGCCCCGGCAGTTCGAGCGCCTCGGCGAGCTCGGTCGTCGCATGGGCGACGCCATATCTGGCGGCAAGCGCCCGGGTCGGCTCGATGGGCAGCCCGACGACCGAAATGACTTCGACACCTTCGATCTGCGACAGGGCATCGAGATGCTTTTCTCCGAAGGCGCCTGCACCGGCAAGGACGATTTTCATGATGGCTTCAAGCTCCGCTGTTGGAAGGGGCGGCGGGTTCGAGCACGATATGCCCGACCGCGGTATTGCTGCACGGGACGTGGTAATGGCGGTGGAGCAGGCGGGTGGCTGGGCCCAGCGCGCCGCGCATGATCAGCCACATCACCATCTCGATCCCTTCGGACCCGGTCTCGCGCAGATATTCGATGTGGGGAATGCGGCGAAGATGATCGCTCTCCCCGATCAGCCCGTCGAGGAACATGTTGTCCCACTTGGCATTGATCAGCCCGGCGCGCGGGCCTTGTATCTGGTGGCTCATCCCGCCGGTGCCCCATATCTGGACATTGATGTCCTCGGGAAAACTCGCGACGGCGCGGGCAATCGCTTCCCCCAGCGCCCAGCAGCGATTGCCCGAGGGCGGCGGATAGGTGACGACGTTGACCGCCAGCGGGATGACCCGGCACGGCCATTGCTCCACCTTGCCGAACATCATCGACATCGGCACGGTCAGGCCGTGGTCGACGTCCATCTCGTTGATGACGGTCATGTCGAACTCGTCGAGGATCAGGCTCTGGGCGATATGCCAGGCGAGATCGGGATGACCGATAAGGTCGGGCACCGGGCGGGGGCCCCAGCCCTCGTCAGCGGGCTTGTACCGCTCGCCGCAGCCGATGGCGAAGGTCGGGATGATCTTCATGTCGAAAGCCGAGGCGTGATCGTTGTAGACGAGGATCACGACATCGGGCTTCGCGTCCCGCTCCCAGTTGCGGGTCCACTCATAGCCGGCGAAGATCGGCCTGAAATAGTCGTCCGCTTCCTTGCCCTGATCATGCGCGACCCCCAGCAAGGGGATGTGGCTGGAGCCGACGCCAGCGGTAATGCGCGCCATCAGCGTTGTTCCTTCTTCGATCGGACGCCGTCGGGAGACCGGCCGCCTGCGTTCATCATCGCCTGATATTCGGCGACGGTCATGCCGCTCATGTGCTCACGGCCTGGACGAAGCTCAGACCGTCGGTCGAAAATATCTTGGACAGAAAATAGATGTTGCCGCCGAGGTCGAGCAGCCGGTTATAGTCGCGCGCCAAAACCGCGGCCTTCTGATCATCCGACAAGGACCATTGATCCAGATAGGCTTCCTCGTCGGCTTTCCACCGTTCGCGGTTTTCGGGCTTCATCAGGCTCATCGCGAACTGGTTGAGATGATAGCCCTGCCGGGCGCGCGCCGCCGTGTATACGCGCGTGCCGGGGATATCCTCCAACTCGGCGAGATATTGATGGATGTCGTGGGACAGGGTCATGTTGGGGGTGATCCGTTGGCAATGAGGCGGTTGATGATCTGCCGTGCGCGCGTGCCGCCCTGCTGTTGCTTGGAGCGCGCGGTCACAAGCCCCTCTCCTTGAGCTGCGCATCAAGGCGCGGGAACACGCGGCGCGCATTGACCTCGAAGATCGCGTGACGCTCGGCATCGCTGATGGCGAGTGCATCGACATAGCGTTTGGTGTCGTCGAAATAATGCCCGGTGGTCGGATCGATCCCGCGCACGGCACCGACCATTTCCGATCCGAACAGAATGTTCTTTGTGTCGATCACATCGGCGAGAAGATCGATTCCCGGCTGATGATAGACGCAGGTATCGAAGTAGATATTGTTCATCAGGTGGCTGTCGAGCGACGGCTTTTTCAGCATGTCGGCAAGCCCGCGATAGCGCCCCCAATGATAGGGGACTGCGCCGCCGCCATGCGGGATAATGAAACGGAGGGTCGGAAAGTCGGTGAACAGATCGCCTTCGAGCAATTGCATGAAGGCAATGGTGTCGGCGGCGATATAATAGCCGCCGGTCGCGTGCATCGCCGGATTGCAGCTGCCGGAAACATGGATCATCGCCGGCACGTCGAGCTCGACCATCTTCTCGTAAAAGGGATACCAGTAGCGATCGGTGAGCGGCGGGTGCTGGAAATGGCCGCCGCCCGGATCGGGATTGAGGTTGCAGCCGATAAAGCCCAGATCGTTCACGCAGCGGTCCAGCTCCGCGATCGACCCGGACATATCGGCCTTCGGGCTTTGCGGCAGCATGCAGACGCCCGCAAAGGTTTCCGGGAACAGGTCGACGACGCGCGCGATCAGGTCGTTGCAGCGCATTGCCCATTCCTGCGCCACACCCTGATCGCCGACATGCGGCGCCATGGCTGACGCGCGCGGCGAGAAAATAGTGATGTCCGCGCCGCGTTCGCGGATCAGGCGCA